>PBTA01000054.1 GCA_002726395.1 Methanobacteriota archaeon
AACGGTTCTGACGTGTAGTTCCCCGTCTACAGTAGTGAATAACAAACCGCCTTCCTCCATTCCTACGAAGTCAATTACTGATTCGCCTGAAAGTAAATTCAGTCTAACCTGTGAATCAATTGCCACATTATTTACCACCACAGTGAACCGTAATTCTGAATNNTCAGNATCNACACCATCACCTGACATTTCCACTCTAAAATCAGTACCACCGTAAACCGATAAATTTTCTGGAACAATAAATGAAGCTTCATCATAGCCGGAACTTGAATCGGAACCNGGAATTACCAAAATACTATCATCGCCAATTGGAGCCCAACCAACCGAATCAATCTTTGCATATAGTGTAAGAGTAAGTCCTGTGGCATCATTTTGCCCAAGATTGTCAACTCTCACTCTAAGAGTATACTGATCGCCAGGTGTTGGAATTAATGGAGTTGTTTGGTAGGCTCCTTGCATAAATCGGAGTGTCGGTTCTTCCGGCCTCTCTTCTACTTCAAAGGAAAAAGAATATGAATTATCNTCAGGATTGGGATCATTATAATTGTTTGATGGGTCGATAGAAATGGTCACCGTATGAGTGCCAACTTCGGTAGCCCACCAGTATAGGGTGACTTGTGCAGAGTCCCCATCGTCAAGGTTTGACAACGTGACATCAGACGGATAAATATCAGAATTATCACCCGGAGCAATCAACTTGATGTAAACATCATCAGCATCTAAGTCTCCGACATTTTCAATGGTGAACTTAACGGTTAAAATTGACCCTGCAACGGCAGATAATACTGGTAAGCCAACTTCATCTTGAATTTCAACCACGCCGGCAAAAGCAAAATCTGGNGCNGCAGGCATGTTATCAACGTCAAAAGTTCTCCTAACGTCATCNGTTTTTACCCCAGATTCATTGACCATTCTAAAACTAATCCTTGTAGAGCCATCTGAAACAGTTGTTGAGTCCCAACTAAATGACCAGTCTTGACTACCTACTTCCAATTCAGGCAGGTCTGTACCAAACTCCCATTGACCATTGTCAACCTTGAATTCAATGTAGTCATGTTGAACCCCGTCAACAGATCCTGAGAAATCGACTAGGCCGCTGATTGATTCACCAACTGCAGGGCTTGCTAAAGTAACTTTCATTCTAGCAAGGTTGATAACTCTAAAATCAATATTTGATTCTGCCTCGCTTACTGTATCATATGCTCTAGCACTAACGATGACGTACTCTTCATCACTTTGCACCCAGTCTTCAAGCACGTTAACATTCAAATTCCAATTATCAACATCGCCTCCAGCAATAGTCCATGGCTTCAATTCACGTTCTGTTCCTGATTCTAAGAATTGAACGATTCGCACTTGTATTTGGTCAAATTGTTGTGAGGATGGGAAATTCGTAGACCCAGAAATCGTCACTCTGTTACCTTCAAGCCACCAAGTATCGTTAGAAGGTTGAGAAATATCAACATAATCACCGCTACCATTACCACTTGGTGGCGGATTGACAACACCGGTATCTTCCAGTGGAGTACAAGGTTGGTCGAGTGCCAAATCAATTGCGCATGATGCATCAATTAATCCAAAGCCCCATTTTTCATGCCACCTATCTGATACTGTATTGGCTGCCTTTTCCCTAGTTTCGGAAGAGTTACGAATTACATCCATTACCTCAAAGGCGTCAAGCGATGGTGCTGCTTCCCGCACTANCGCAACTATTCCTGAAGCGATTGGTGTTGCCATACTAGTGCCATCTTTTTCATCGTAACTGGAATCGGCCTCGGGCCTTGGAGCACCTGGTAATGAAGTTCCCGTAGCAGCAGTTGCCGACATAATATTTGAGCCGTAGGCTGCGATATCCGGCTTCAATTCATCCCACTCATTATCATCNCCATCATCCAACCGTGGTCCGAAATTAGAGAAACTGGAAATTCCGTCATTGGTTCTGTTAACGTTGCCAAAGTCTGAGGCAGATGCTACTGCGAATCCGAGATCTGCACTAGCGGGAGATGGAACTCTTTTTGAGCCATCATTACCCATTGCAATTACACAAATGATATCTGCGGTTTCAGTTGCGTTATTGATGAGCCTAGCTTCTGCACCGGTACCGTTGTCCCCTTCATCTCCTGGATTAAGAGGAGAGGAAACTGAGCCGAAGGACATCGAACCAATCTGTATACCACGACTAGAGGAATTATGTCCCCAGTCAGTATCAGCATTGTTAATCATCCACTGAATACCGCTGACAGAATATTGTGAATTTGTCCCACCCGTATCGGTTAACACCTTGATATCCACGAGGTAAGCCCCCGGCGCTGTCCCACGATGTTCGCGTGATGAATCTCCTGTACCTAACGCAGAACCTGCTACGTGAGTACCATGCCCTTGACCGTCATCTGGGTCTTGTGTGCCATCCGGATTGGCTGCTGCCGAAGTTGCATCATATCCCGCCACCCACTTGTGGTCATCATATGATAGAGCATCAGTGTCTGGTGCGTCATTATTATCATCGAAATCGTTTAGCGAACGGTGTTCGTTATCTACCCCTGTATCAAGTACGGCAATAACTACTCCTTCACCACTGTAACCTCTCTCATAAGCAGATTCNGTNTANACATCAGAAGGCATAGCNCTGGTNGCTTGNCCNGCCACATCATTGGTTGGNACCATCACATTTTGCATTTCAATAACTACCACTCCAGTCAGNTGATAGATGTCCATTAACGCACTAACTGGGACTTTGTCTACTACGATGGCATCAATACTCTCAGGGAGATCTAGCCAAGCACCGTTCTCTTCACCTATCCAATTGTGTAAATTCAGCACGTTCTTCAATTGGTTTACTTCCAGATTGGTTGGATGCCATGCATAATCNACNATAATGGCTACAGTNTTTTTNCCATCNTCNCCAATGATGGCTGTTGGAGAGATAGAATCGTAACCTGAAATAACTCGTTGCAGGCGATCATCCATGCCATTCCAATCTANATCTGGNCCGTAACCTAACCACCAACCNGCTTTTTCAGATGCTGGTTGGTNATCTCTCAAATCNACCCTNAACGGGCGGTCGCATAATTCNNCNTCACACATNAANGGTGGTAGGCCGTCGATTAGGATTGGTTCGCTATGCATTTGCGTGGANTCATTTGANCCNNTNGNNTCNTCATTACCNATATTGTAAGAGGCTGCTGCAGAGACATCTGCGATTAAGAAAATGAGGGCAATNAAAAGCGCTGAACGGCGTATTCCAACTGTTGATTTCATCGCTTACTCNCCCTTCCCCATTCAACCGATTCTTTGCCATGTTTTGATAGTATCCATTTCTCGACCCTACAATAACTAACTTTGACACCCATGTGTTACGATTTTGCAGCAGATTTTTACCACGGTGAAATTTTGCTTATTTTGTATCCCCTCAAGGCCAATTAAAGTGTCCAGGATGGCTTGAACATTGGATTTGGGGGCCATCTGAACGTTCAATTACTCCTAGCGGACTAGAGCACTGTGGACAATTGGCTAGGTCTGCAATATGTTCCATCCAGGCTTGCCGGGTTTCAGGCTCATCGCTTGAATCCATGAGACTTTTAACTGAATCACGTAGATTTTTGGGCAATTCATAATCTTGAGCTGTCCAAGGGTCTTGTGCAGATTTCAAATCTTTCATTTGCTTTTTTATGCTACGTAGCCTATTGATAACCTCACTTGAGGAAGACGGCCCACCGTCTTCGACACCCAGTGGGACAGGCCCTCCTTTGGCAACCAAAGGCAAGGTAACATAGGCTAAAATGAATCCACCCAAGTGAGCCATGTGCCCAACATCACTCGGTCTTTCAAGGCCATATGTAGAATAAGCCCTGAATACTTCAAGACCGAAGTAGATTAATGCCAAATAAAACACCGGCCACTTGCGTATTAGAATCAACGGAAATGGAATCTCATCTTTTGGCCAACCTGCCAGATATGCCCCAAACAAGCCAAATGCTGCACCTGATGCACCAAGAGCAGGCCTAGATGATTCAATATTGAACAAAAACCAAGCGATGGAACCACCAATTAAACCAATAAAATAAATTGCAAAGAATCTATTTCGGCCCAACCGTTGTTCAAGTGGAATTCCGACAAGAGCAATCACCATAATATTGCCAAGCACGTGAGTTGCATCGAATTGACTATGTAAAAATCCAGCCGAGATGAAAGTGATCCAGCCTGACGGTTCCTTAGCCTCTGTTGGCCTCATCCACAAATCCTCCCATAGCCAGAGTTCAACAAAGCCCAAATTGTAAAATAATGACCATATGACTTGGACAAGATAGCCTAGTAACAGTCCGACTGTCATTGACAAAGCAAAGGAAGTCTTGTGGCGAAATGAATAATATAGCGGCCAAAAAATTACTGTTAACCAGACTACGAATAATGCCGTCTCAACTCCGTTGAACTGCATCAACTGGGCGGCCATGTCTAGCGTTAAGGCTTGTTACTTTTGAACTACTGTGGAATTTGTTGACAAATGGTAGCATTCATGTCACCCTGTCAACTGGGCAAAGCATGGCAGACCCCATACTGGAACTGGATAAGGTGACAGTGCGTCGCGGCATGGGAGTCGTTTTGCAAGATTTTTCTTTGCACATCAAATCTGGTGAATGTGTGATATTACATGGCAAAAACGGTGCGGGCAAATCAACCATCCTGGAAACCGCAGCGAGATTATTACCGATGGAATCGGGGGCAGTATCCCACCATGGTAGTTTAGTGTGTGACGGCCAAGGTAGAAGACTAAATCCAAACAGCCCGTTTGGTCTAACCCTTCAATCAAATTGTTTAGTTGCCAGCCAAACTGTCGACCAACATTTGGCCAACGTGATGGCTTTATGCGCTAAATCAATTGACCTTAAACCCATTTTGTCGGCATTTAAAATTGCTAACCGTCGAAATGACAAGATTGCCCATTTATCGGGTGGACAGCAAAGAAAAGTGGCAGTTATCGCCGGGTTAATACCTGCCATGGTTGAGAGTCAACCGAGACTTGTTTTACTCGATGAACCTGATTCGGGATTAGATGATTCAGCAATCGAAGTTCTTATCCAATCCATTCACGAACTGAGAAACATTGGACATTGTTTCATGATTGCAACTCATGACTCAAGATTGTTTGAATGCGGCACTTCGCTGAATGATTTGAGTTCAGAGAAAACCCAAGAAATCACCAATAGCGACCGTTGGACTGTGGAATCAAAACCTAATCCAGTCTCTTTATTAAAGACCAAAATAGGCTGGAAATACAATTCCACAACCTTGGTTTCAATTCAACGGAACTGGTTGGCTGCCCTGTTAGTAATGGGTGGATTGTTATCGATCGTTGACCCGTTAACCTTGAGTGATGAAACCATGATTCTAATGGGCTTCACTCTCGCACCTGCGTTCACTGTTGGTTTGGTAGGTGATGCGGTATTCAAAATACTCAGTGAACAAAGATCGATTGATTGGTGGCGAGCCCAGCATAATCTCGTACCGAATTCTTACCTTGAATCATTCATTAGTGGCATAATCCTTACCGGTATTTCTAGTCAAATATTTATCCAGTCTGTGGATTATCGAATTATCGCCATTGGTGGATTAATCGCATTGGCTACCACTGCTTGTGTCAGATTCTTGCAACTAAGTACTATCAGACTTGCCCGGAGTAATGCGGTTTTCATCAGATTGTTGACGCCGATTTTAATTCTGCCTTGGAGTCTTATGGTTGACTATTGTGCTAAGTTATAACCTCCAAGTTCAATAAGGGGTCCACTGAGGAGTAATCATGCGAGGTAAATCCGGTGACATGTATCTGTTAGCCGGGTTTTCTGGCTTGATGATAACGCTCTATCTAGCATTTAACTGGGCACCAAGCGTAGATATCAATGCTTTCCAATCTCCTGAGGCTCAAAGGATATTCTACTGGCATGTTCCTGCCGCATGGGCGGCATTTATTGCCTTCACAGTGTTATTCATCGGATCTGCGCTGTGGTTTTTCAAGCGAAGTCCACTTGGTTGGAAGTTACACATAGCTGGTTCAGAAGCGGGTCTTGCATGCGGTTTAATGGCCGTGTGGTCCGGTTGTGTTTGGGGTGCTGCTGAATGGGGCACTCCGTGGGATTGGGAGGATTTTCGACTCAATACCTTTGGTCTGCTAACTTTACTGGCACTATTCTTGGTACTTGGCAGAAAAAGTCAACCTGATGGGGTAGAAAGTCGTGATACATTCTCGACCTTTGGTTTGTATGGTTTTGTCTTGGTTCCAATCACCTATATTGCCACTAGAATTTGGGTTATTCGTCACCCAGGACCAGTAATTGCCGGAGATGAAAACAGTTCAATTTCTGGAGATATGGCATTGGTTTTGATCATTGGCGCATTGTCATTTACGGTCCTAATTATCGGTCATATCATGACATCCATAGAGATAACTAAATTTGAGCAACGTATCGACCGTTTACAAAAAGAACTGGATGGTGAGTAAATGGAAGATAAAACATACCTCTCAATTGCCTACTTAGGAATGATTCTAGGTTTGGCAATTTGGACCTGGACCACTATATCGAGAAGTAGAAAGTTAGAACTTCGCATAATAGCCATGGAGGAAAGTTTGAACATTAAACAAGCCGAAGCAGATTCTATTGCTGCGGCAAATGACAAACCAGCAGAATAATCCTGCCACAGATTGAAGGCTAGATACTTGCACGAGAGATTGGTGAAGAGATGTCAGAGTTGGGCGCAGAATTTTGTCTAGTCTGCGGTTCTCCGCCCCCATTATTTGGCGAACGAATGTGTGAATCATGCCTTAGGAAGCGAGTAAAGTTGGCGGAGGTGCCGCAAAATGTCCCCTGGGTTAGGTGTGCAAGATGCGGTATTGTTGAGATTCAAGGCAAATGGGTACACCTTAGTGAACAAGAAGTATGGGACGAGCTGATACAACGAAATTTGAAATTTCATGCTGACGCTGAGGATATCGTTATTGGCCTAGAGACAAGAAATATTTCAGATCGACATACCATGATATATTTACAACTGGAAGGAGTAATTGACTCCTTGTTGTTTCAAGAAGAGCACACCATGCGTGCTCGAATGGCCAATGGAGTTTGTTTGACATGCACAAGAAGGGCTGGAAATTATTACGAGGCAACTGTGCAATTACGTTCTAGCGGTAGAAAACTCAGCGAAATAGAATACAATAATTTGCGCGCTACACTGGATAATGTACTCGAAATGTTAGCAGATGATCCGATGTTTTTCATCACTAGTGAAGGCCCAGTGACCGGTGGCTATGATGTGGTGATGGGTAGTAAAGGATTGGCTAGGTCATGGGGTCGACATTTGACAAAGGAACATGGTGGACAAGTTGTAGAAACTAATTCTACTGTTGGACGAAAAGATGGTGTCGATGTAACTAGACTTACTCTACTTTATCGTAAACCAGGCTATGACTTGGGCGATGTAATTAGATGGCGCGATAACTTTTGGAGACCAGCATCTTGGACCAAGGACGGTGCTGTTGTTGAGCGAGTAGATCGTCAAGAAAGAACCGGTGCTTCATGGCGTGATTTAGAGTCGGCTCAAGTAGTGTCTCAAATGACTGAACATCTAGTTGTGGACTTAATCAATCAGGATTCTTCTGTTGGCGAATTTCTTGACCCAAATACTTGGGTGATGGCTTCTGTTAAGTTGCCATGGGACCATAATGGAAGAAAATCAATTCGTATTACCCGTGTAGATGGCGAATGGATAGCACTACATCACATGGCTATTGATGAAAATGATAGCATAGAGTAAAAACTAGAAAGTCTAGCACCGTTTAATGGCGGACTTTGATATCAATCATAGCGCATCAATCCTTGATAGCGAAGACATGATTGGCTTTACTCGCGCCTTTGTCGAGGATATTCGAAAAGGATTAAGCGCAGTAAATGTAGAACGTTACCCATGGATTGAAGAGCTTGCCAATGGGCAATGGCAAGGCGTACTCGCCCTAGGAATGGGCGGTTCTGCTGCAGGAGGTGACTTCTTATCTGCCATCTGTGATTTGAAAGGTTCTGTCCCCGTTGTTGTTCAACGCGATTACGTCATCCCCGCATGGTGGGATGAACAATGGTTAATCATTGCAACATCACACAGTGGTAATACTGAAGAGGCGATAGAAGCGACAGAGATTGCATTAAAGTCTGGCGCTACAGTTATTGTAATATCAACAGGTGGTATACTATCTGGACTTGCTGAATTACATTACAACTGCTACCTTATTCCATCGATTGGCGGACAACCTCCACGCTCGGCATTTGGTCATATTTTTTCCCGACAACTGGCATTATTTCGATGCTTAGGAATCATACCTCACGATAGTGATGACCAAGCAATGTTAACTCGTCTCCAAACTGTTGTTGAGGAATATGATTTCATCNCCAATCAAGAATCAGACTTATTGGAATTAACAGCGTACATGGAAACCCAGCCAATTGCGTTACTTGGACCATCTGAACTAACTCCTGCGCTAATAAGATTCAAAAATCAACTAAATGAAAATTCAGCGAGATTTGCCCGAATTGGAGTTTATCCTGAAATGAACCACAATGAAAGTGTGGCTTGGGGTGGGGTTGGCGAAGATGCTGATTTTAACGTCGGCGAAAATGTGATTCTATTCCTGACTTGGAATGGTATGCATTCAAGAGTACTAAAACGATTAGAATGGATGATTGCTCACACGCCTAGCGACATGGCATGGCGAGTTCACGGCGAAGGAGAGACTTTACTGGAAGCCCTGTTACATCTCTGCATTGTCATGGATTGGTTGAGTATTGCCTTAGGGCTAGTCCATGGGAAAGACCCCTCATCAATCAACCCGATAATATCTCTCAAGAAGTTCTTGGCTGACCAGCAAAATTGATGCTGCTCGCTCAATATATAGGGCCGATTATTAATCTTGGGTCTGGATAAATTTTGAGTGATGCGTCTCTGTCNGCTAACNTAACGACCCCAGGTAGATCATTATCCACTGGTTCTTCATACGATATTTGTAAATGTACATGTGGGGGCCAACCACCATTCTCCTGTTCATTGCCGATTGTGGCAATTAATTGACCTTGTTTTACCACGCTGCCAACCTTCACCATGGTCAGGGATTCAGTAGACAAATGTCCGTGTAGAACCCAGAATTTNCTCGTCTCTCCAAGTTCATGTGAACCTATTGAAATTGGCAACCTTAGTTCATGTTGCGTGATGATAGTAGGCCCGTATGACCCTGCCTCGGGATTTATTCCGACGCTATGTACTACTCCGTCGGCAAAGGCGTAAACATTGGTATGTACTGGTGCGCCGATATCTAGTCCAACATGTAAATCACGTTCACCTGAAAACAAGTCAGTAGTATACATACCAGGCCTGTATTCATCATAACGACCAATTTGATAATCAAACGGACATTGCCAGCTGGAGTTTGGACCTTTGGTAAAGTCAAATACCCAATAATCATCGGGGAGCAAAACTACTGGATGAAACAGTGATTCCCTTCCGACCATACCTGTCCGAACTGGTAGATATTTTTGATTCTTGGCCGAAAAGTGAAAACCTAGTTGCCTTAGGACATTCTATGCTTGTTGCCTACTGTGTCCTGTTGGCAATCAGTATAATTCCAGGCTACGCGTTNTGTAAAGTACTTGACGGAACTGCTGATAA
Source organism: Methanobacteriota archaeon (assembly GCA_002726395.1). GTDB lineage: Archaea > Thermoplasmatota > Poseidoniia > Poseidoniales > Poseidoniaceae > MGIIa-L1. Next base: position 9,700 of record PBTA01000054.1, read on the forward strand.
CCTCCGAAAATCAATGCTAAGCCCTGCCTTAGGATTGTTGCTAATATACGGCTCCTGCGGAATTATTTTGATTTCAGGGTTATGGACTTGGGAACTTGCTTCAGCAGGCATTTTATTGTTGAATACGTTAGCAATTGCTCANATCAAACGACGAGTAAATGNCGATAATGGTNTGACACAGTGGCAAAAACTTGAAGCGGCAATGCACGGGATGATTTTACCTAGTGATGACCAAGAGATTACTGATGAAGTTACCACTCAACAATGGTTTCAATCGCACCGGTCAAATTATAATTATATAATCGGTGGNATTTTAGTACTCAGCATTGCTATGTTGCCATTAATCCAAAAATTACCCTTTGGAGTAGATTGGATTGGTTTTGCAGTACTTGCAGGACAAATAGCCGAAAATGGCAGTTTAGTATTAACTGGAACAAATGAAGGATTTTGGACTTATCCGCCGGCGTTTCCGGCATTGGCTGCATGGCTACAGGAAACGATCGGAATCGATTCCGGTACTGCTGTNTTCCATCTAGGCCACTATACTCTAGCAATATTGATAATCGGCCTTGCTGGAGCAATGGACCATCATGGTTCTGGAGGACATTTCTTTATTGCTGTGGCCCTTGGTTTTGGCCTCTTTGCTAAGACTTACGATTCAGGATTCCCGACAATCGCCAGCCAGCTAGGATTAGTCGTTGGCCTGTTGGTGTTACTAAGACCATCTTCAAGTCGTGGAACACATCACACTCGAGGATTTATTATTGCAGTTTCTTGTGTTGCGCTTATCCACCCTACGGGGGCAATATATCTCGGAGTTTTAATGGCTGCTCACATAGTAATTGGTCNGAGTCTGCGAGCAGAATACGCTGAAAACCTCCAAAGGCTGTTATTTGCTTGTTCGATTTTATTAACTATCGCTGTTGCTGTTTCGATTGTTTTCTTGGCACCACGGATGCTGAATGAAGCTGTTTTTGCCGAATACGGATGGCAGGGAGGCAAACCATTGTTGACCTACAATGGATTATTACTAGTATTTGCCATCATTGCCGGGTTTAAATTACGCCGGACTGTTGAAGGCCGATTACTTATCTTATGCAGTGCTATGTTGTGGGTGCTAAGCTCAATCCACATAATTGAGGGATTACAAAGTATACCCGTACTATCTCTGTTATCTTACACCCTCTATTCTATGGGGCTGCACGCCTTTCATGTACCACTTGCTGCACTAATTGCGCTATGGATTAGCCCTTCAACAAAGTTGACCGGGGTAGATGACGAAGTGGGATTATTGACTATTGGCTGGGACCCAACTATCAAAGAGAAGTTAGCCAAAGTACTCAGTGCATCTGTACTAGTTGGCATACTTTTAGCTAATGCAGTGGTGATTCAAATCGCTCAGCATGAGGAATTAAGACCGATTACTAACGGAGACCTAACTCTACGAGAGTACTTAGAAAAATTACCCAGTGGTAGTGTAATATACACTGAAAATAATCATTGGGGACATTTCTATGACACCCCAGCAAATGTTGCTACAACCAGCATCCCAACACTTGGTTTAGTTAATGTAGAATCGACAATTCACCCACTGGCCACATCTGGGATTTTATACGATAATCTCACCAAAATTCAACAATTAGGCATTGACTACGCAATAAGTTCACCAATCGGGACAATCGGTTGGAAATTGGCAGAATCTAGATATTGGAGTGTCCTAGAAGAAGCAGATGGCAGTAGATTGTGGCAATTCAATCTTGCCGGCGATTCGAATCAGGCGATGCTTGCTCCAGTAATTGATGAGTCTTGCCAGGATGGGTGTGAGATGCGCCTAGATCCTTGGCGCGACCATCGTTTCAAGTCAATTACCAACATGAATCCAGATTATCGAGCATTTATTGAAGAAGGAACTGATGCTTCTTTATCTTTTGATTTACCAAGAACTGCTTTTATCGATTCAAATGCNTGCTTATTTTTTGAGTCAATCGGCAATATAGACTCTTTTTCAGTAAATCTGCCATCAAGTAGCAACACCATTGATGCCTCAAAATCTGGATGGCATAGTGAATGTTTTTTGATTAATCAAACCACAAATCAGTTGACTATCCAATTAGAATGGGATAGAGTTACTGATTCAAGTTCATGGATAAATCCAACTGGGCTGTCTGGACGTGGCGACAGAGTTTTTGATGTAACTGGAATTAGAATTCATTGGCTGGAAATAGACATTTGAAGAACGAAAACTACGAAGGCATCAAAACTAAAGTAGCGGTGTCTANACTGATGAAGAGCCTTGTAGTTATGCTCCCCACCTTAGATGAGGAGAATGGCCTACGAAGTGTCCTGCCCGAAATACCAACCAAAAAGTTNAACAAACTGGGATGGCAAATCAATATTTGGGTTGTTGACGGAGGAAGTGAGGATGAAACTATTGCNATTGCTAAAGAGCATGGGTGTGAACTGGTCAAGCAAGCAGGTACTGGAAAGGGTGCTGCAATGCGCACGGGCTTCACTAAATTTCTCTCCTCAAAGCACGATGCCCTGGTAATGTTAGATGCCGATGGAACTTACGATGCTGGAGAAATTACCAATCTACTAACCTTACTTGAATCAAATGATGTAGTAATTGGAGACCGCCTCAAAGGCAATATTGAGCCCAATGCAATGACTAAATTGAATTATTTTGGCAACCATATGCTCACCTGGATNGCCTCCGGATTATATGGCGTTCCTGCTGTTGATCTTTGTACGGGTTATTGGGCGTTTTCAAAAAAAGCCATTGCGTCGCTGAAATTAAATTCTGTGCGTTTTGAGATAGAGGCCGAAATGTTTGCATCATGCGTCAAGGAGGAATTAATCCTTGGCGCAATTCCGATTACTTACCGAGCAAGACTTGGCGAAGCGAAATTAGGGTCAGTAGTTGATGGTTGGGCTATTTTCAAAAAATTGCTTATTCGACGTATCTTTGGAGACCCTATTGAAGTGGTGACTGGTAAAGGCAATCTCGACATGAACCAAGCAAGCAATCAAATTTGATGACTAGAAGGGCGAATCATGACCCGTCGCAAATGCTTGGTTTTGGGTGCCAGCGGATTAGTTGGACAAAGATTGCAACAGCGCCTTGCTAATCATCCANTGTTCGAGATTGTTGCTGTTGCTGGCAGCCCCTCATCTGCAGACAAGCAGTTGTCGTCAATTATTTGGCGATTAGATGAGGTGCGGCCAAATTTACCTGACCTTATTGTCATTGATGCCAATAATCCAAACTTGGCTCAGCNATGTCAAGCGGTAGGGATTGAACTGGCTTTTTCTGGCCTTCCATCCGAAATTGCTCAATCTGTGGAACAGGTCCTTGTTGATGCTGGAATTACAGTATATTCAAATTCAAGTGCTTACCGAAGAAAACCGAATGTACCAATGATAATACCTGAAATAAACCCTCATCACAATTACTCAAGTAAGCATTATTGTGCAACAAATTGCACATTGATTCCACTTGCCCTTCCAGTAGCTGCCATCACCAAATTATCAGCGATTGTTTCTGTTAAAATGCGTAGTGAACAAGCCCTTTCGGGTGCTGGTTGGCAATTATTATTCGACCAGCAAGCACTATCTGGAAATGTTAATCCTAGCATTGATGGAGAGGCCGAAAAGACTTCTGCTGAATTACTCCATGTCTTAGGTAGTATGCAAGACCANTTAATAACCCCAGCCGAATTTTCTCTCGACGTCAAATGCAAACGGATTGCTCGTCGTGACGGTCATCTAGTATTTGTTACACTCAAGACACAACACTCACTGGAGTTACCTGAAATAATCCAACAGTTTCAAACCATAGAAATCAGTCATGAATTGCCAAGTAAACCCAAACAAGCGATTCATTTGGTTGACCAAATAAATCCTNCAGAACATTTGTGGAGCAATGGAGAAAACTTCACTTCAAATCCAAACCCTTCTGATGATTTGAAAACTGGTATGGCGGTTGTTGTTGGAGATTTATCGGTTGAAGGTGACACGGTTTCATTCACTGCATACTCGCACAATACAATACGCGGTGCAGCTGGTGGTTTAGTATATCTAGCCGAATTTTTGCAAGAAGAAAATTCCTAACTTCAAAACGGTATGCCTAAAGTATTGTTCCTGCTCCATTAACACGGTGCGCTATGGGAATCACTGCATTGATACCAGACATGACCATTGGCCAACTATATGTTGAGGCTGAATCTCGCTGGGATGAGATTTGGGATGAAAACGCTGCTCGGCTGCTTGTTTTACTGATGTTTCCCCGTAAACACCGCAAAATCATGGAACTACACGGAGACATGATTGAACATGGACAGCCGGTAATGACGGTTTTTCATCGCCCTCGAGATGAGGTTAAACTGCTCGAAGAACAAAATTTTGACCCTCGCTCTGCTTCATACCAATTCGTCGACATCGCTAGTTCCGATTTAGGACCTTGGATGCAGCAATTAATGTCGCAAGAAAAATGGCTTCGAAGCACCATCGATGTAGTTCCTGTACCTTTCTCAATGGGAGTTCCAGCACAACGTGGCTTTGAACCAATCAGTGTGCTGTGCTTTAGGCATCCCGACATAGACGCCCTTGAACGATATTACCTGCCATTTCCGCCAAAGTCTATTCCGGGCAAATGCTTTGTTTCTCTACCAAGGCGTCAAGCTGCAGAGTTAGCAAGACAACAAGCCGAGGTCCTAGGTGTTGGACGACTNGAAAAGAAGGCTAAAATTATCCAGCAAGCAACACCTGTTGAAACACTTCCACCGCAAGTTAAATCTCAAGAAGNCGCAAGTTTAGATGCAGTGATGGATAATTTCTCAGATCAAATGTTGGAAGAAATGGCAAATGAAGTAGAAGAAGTGGTAAATGTAGAATTACCCTTTGCCCGCCAAATAACTGAGAACAGAGCCGAGCCTGTTAATTTAATCGATGAACCTCAAGAGATTAATCCAAGACCAGTTGAAAACGTTCAAATTCCGGAAATTGTCGAGACTGAACCGGAAATCGAAATGTCTGATGTCGAGATAGAATTCCGTGCACTGGTCACCGAACTGATGGAAGCAGGGGTAGAACCTTCGGACATGATGGATGATTCAAGGTGGGAAGATATTAGCGAGCGTGCAATGGCAAATGGCTTTGAAACTTGGCCAGTATTTTTGCAACTAACAGCAGTACAGTAAAACGATTGACTCAAATAAGACGGCAAAGAGGGAATGACATGGGCTTCTGTATCAATTGCGGCAATCAACATCATGACGGTGTCNGATTTTGCCGATTTTGTGGAACTGGCCAACCAAGTGAACAATTGTTGGCTAGGCTAAGGGCAGAGGCTGAACAAATACGCTTGCTTAGAATGCAAATGCAACAACAGAATAACCAGCAAAACGATGCTTATGCCCGATTAGAAGCAATGCGTCAACAAGCCGAAGCAGCAGCCCGCCTCAACAATCAACAAAATCAAAATTACCGGCCCCCAGGTTGGTGATTTTCGTTGCGGCCCAAACATTTGGCCATCGAGTTGTCCAAATTACAACAACATCCACAACATTCTGTTGAGTTAGAGCAATACTCAACAGAAGGTGATTTGGCAGCTTTCTTTGTCTTAGCTGTCGATCAGTTAGATTTCCTTGAAGGTAAAACTGTGATTGATGTAGGTGCTGGAAATGGTGTATTGGGTCTTGGCTGTGCAATGATTGGTGCAAGNAATGTGATATTGATTGAAGCAGACCAAGAGGTATTATCTGTGGCGCAGTCAAATGCCGATAAAGTAATNGATAAACACAACTGCTCTATTGAAACTATTCGATGTATGATTGGCCAAGATCAAATACCCAAGTATTCTGATGTTGATATTGTGATTATGAATCCACCTTGGGGGTTTCAAAGTTCAAGAGCCGACCGCCCACTGCTTGAATATGGTTTTAGTTTACAGCCTACATCAATGTATGTACTCCATTCTCAACAAGCCGGGCATCTCAAAGGCATTGCCAAAGCCAACGGATATGATTGGGAAATTGTGTTTGAGAGTAATTTCCGATTACCACCAAAGTATTCTCACCAAAGCCGCAAAATGGGTGAAACCCAANTTAAATGCTGGAGATTCCATCTTCCAGGNGATGCTAAAATCCTTGATGAGGATGAATAACGCATGTCTATTTCGTATGATGCATTNAAAAGGGATAAACTCGCCCGTCAACACAAGCGAAGGTTGTGCGACCTAAACAAGGCCACAATTGCTTAGGAATGATNAAAATGACGGCGAGCCTCGTCACCCCNGGAATGCAAGTATCAACCACCTCTGATTGTGAGGCTGGTGAAGGAACAATCGAAGTTGATGGTCGAATCCTAGCAACTGCTGTTGGCAGCTTTANTGTCACTGATGGANTTGCTACAGTNACTGCTGCAAAGCAAGTCTGCACCCCTGAAGTTGGTGACACGGTAATATGTCGAGTCGAAAAACTCAATGAGAAAAATGGTGAAGCCATGATTCTGTGCATTGAAGGTAAGCCTGGCAGTCTACTACCAGAACACCTGTACGGACATTTCCATGTGACTGGCCTGGTCGATAGATACATGCACCAAACTGCTGATGCGGTAAGACGCCGAGATGTTTGTCGGGCACTGGTTAAGGAAGTATCTCCCGTCGTGAGAATAGATTTCCGTGAACGCAATGATTGTGGCGTATTGCATGCTATTTGCCCATCATGTGGTGATACATTAGTTGCTGACCTTCAAGGCGATTGGAATGTCAATTGTCAAAGCTGTAATTACCGTTCTTTCAGAGCATTAGCTGATAATTTCTCAGCAGGATTTGCCCAATTGGATCAAGGCGCTAGTGCGTTAAACAACTCAGGTAAAAGATGGGGTAGTGAGGCAGAGAGTTTGTTCGCTAAAGGACCATCTGGCAGAGCGACCTTCATTGCTGAAGATTTCCGTGAAGATGGTCGAGACCGAGAGTACTTCCGCTTCGAAGGACAACAATCTGGTGGCGGAAATCGACGTGAGAAAGCCAAGCCTGGCTGCAAATTGTTTGTNGGCGGCTTGCCGCGTGAAATCGGCACTGATGAATTACGAGAGCTATTCTCTAAATTCGGTGAAATGAGTGATTGTTTCGTTCCTACTGATGATGGCGGTGCTAACCGAGGCTTCGGATTTGTCACCTTTGGCGACAAAGCAACTGCTGATGCAGCCGCTAAAGAATTGGATGGGCACCGAATTAACGGACGTCGCATTGGAGTTCGAGATGCAGATAGCGATAACAAGAAGGGTAAGCGAGAAAAGCGTACAGAACCAGCAGGATTGAAATTCTATGTTGGAAATCTTCCATTCAAGGCAGACGACAATACACTNACTAATCTATTCAAACAGCATGCAACTGTTGTTGATGTCAACATCATTACTGATAATGGTGGCAAACCGAAAGGATTTGCCTTTATCACCGTCAAAGAGATGGACAANGGNGATGAAATAATCAAACAACTGAATGGTACAGANGTACTTGGACGTAAGATTAGAGTTGACTTGTCACAAAAGAAAGGCGGCGACAAGAAAGGTAGCAATAGCCCCGGTAAGACTTCAAGAGAGTTACGCGCTATGCGTGAGGCAGAAGAAGACGGAAAAAAGCGTAAGCCTAGACCTCGTAGCAAGAAGGATTGAAGTGTTGAACTTCAAGGATGGCTCATGGTCGAGCGCCAATCA
>PBTA01000055.1 GCA_002726395.1 Methanobacteriota archaeon
TTTCAACAAGCACTAGAATCATGCCACCAAATCCGCCACCCATCATCCTAGCACCAAGTACCCCATCGGTTTGTTGTAGATTCTCAACTAAGTTGTCTACTTCTGGCGTGCTTACGCCTAATTGCTTGAGAGAATTATGTGATTGATTGAGTAGTTTGCCAAGGGTTTCTGGTTTGGCCCCTATGGCTTGTTTTACTCGTTGATTTTCGGTAACGACGTGCTGCTTAAGAAAATCATTACTTGAATTATAATTCATCTGTGATAACCTCCGATGAACCTTTGAGTCGACTAACTTAAAAATCCAGTTTGCCGGTAAATCGAGGCATTCAATCTCCATTGTTGAAAAGTCAATCAATGTGTAGTGTTGTCTTTTGGCATACATTATCGCCATTTGGTCAAGTAGACCACACGGGGTGCTGAGGACTTCATGCTCGAGAGTTTGGGCTTTTTTACACGCGTCAAGCGGATCAATATTTCCGTATTTGCCAAGGACAATTGCTAGGCACAGAGCGGCAGATGAGGACATGCCTTTGCCTTGGGCAATCTCACTGCTGACCGTTAAATCAGCCGGCGGACCGCCTACTGCTTGCCACAAATCAATGACTGTTTCATCACCAGAATAACCAGTTTCCCGGCCCTTTATGGTCAAAACCAAATACCGGTTAATGGCAAATGGCATAGCAAGTCCTTGGGCGTAATCGGTATGCTCACCAATGATATTGACCCTTGCTGGGACAGTAACTCGGCGATGCATAGCAGGTGGTCAGTAAACTGCTATATTGCTTCATTGGCACATTAATTTTCCTCGATTACATACATGTCATATTTGTGAATACCTTTGCCCTGCTGCCAAATCCGTTTGAATTCAAATCTAAGGAGCATGGAGAATAATCGACGTATAGTATTGATTGATAATATTAGATAAGTGTAAAATCCCGGCCATTTTTTTACCGTAAAACCAAGATCCTTGAGCACTTTTGCCATTGCCGGATTCTTTGTACAACACAAAATCTTGTCACAAGTTATGTTCTCTAATGCCTTTTTGATTAATTCCTTGCCTTTGCCTTGGCTGCGAAAGTTTGCGTCTACTAGAACTGTTGAAATCTCCATGTGGCGTCCAACCATGCGCATTTCGGCATAAGCAATTAATTGCTCACCGTGGTATAATTTGATACAATTACCCGCCAGATACCGAGCCTCTCGACGTCTACTGGCCGGGGGACGAACCTCCATTTCTGAAGATAATGTTGACGCAAGCCATTCGACATCGTCCATATCACTAGCACATCCATCGACGATAAAGGGGTTATGCCGACGTTACTTTTTGTTACGAATCGACCAATTCTTGCGCGGTAATCCTTCTAANGCAACNCCGGTAAGGNCGCCCCAAATNTANGGTTCATCAATTNCAAGGTACAGNATAATCAGCATNGTGATGGCTGCTAAAATCCAATGATGAACCCACANNCCTTTGAATTTNAGATGNATTTTNGTATTCTCGGTNAAATATCTNACNAAAGCNTANGCAATAATTAGNGAGAGTGAATAATACGCATAGTCCATTTTATCACTTCACAGAGGAATATTGCAAGACGGGCAGAACTTCCATTCAGGTTGGGTCTCTAAGCCACAATTGCGACAGGTTTGAGATTGATTCTGTTGACCCATAATGACCGAATCTTTGACCACTGAATCGCCAATTTGTCCGATCTGCACTACTGGTTTGTCGTTTTCTAAGTAGGTTTGTCTTATTCTTCCAGCCTCGGCAAATAGTCCGGCTTTCTGATATAATTCAGCTGCTTTAGCAAAGTCTCTTGCCAACTCTAAGTTGTTCGCTTCGGCAGCTAACTTGTTAATTTCATCCATTGAAGGTGCCCCGCCTTGTTGCGGTTTAGGCTGTTGATTAGATTGCTGATTAGGTTGCCGAGTTTGGACACTAGTACGAGCCTTCTGCGTTGGCATAGTCCCAGTAAAGCCAGTCTTGACTACNGCTCCGGTTTGGATAATTTGAGGTCTGCCTTGAACCAGTTGNGCTTGTGGGACGTAGCCTTGTTGAACAACGACGGTTTTTGTCGCCGGTTTACCGGCTAGTGAAGCGACAATCAACACTATAATTCCACTACAGCAAAATAAGNCGCCAATTCCTCCAACAAAAGCACTACTAGTCTCTTGTTCGCGTAAATCTAGACATTCCTCTGACACCTCNCCGGTGAAAAATTCTTCATCGTCGCACTGAGCCAACTCTTCCATATTAGGCTCCATTGCCACTCCTACAGCAGTGAAAAATATCCACGCGATAAGCAGTCCTCCAAAGACCCACCATCGCTTGTTGGTTGAACCACCGCCTTGGATGGCACCNGGAATAATAATTTGCTGTGCCACGCTCATAGCAAGTCTGCCTACCATTTTATGCTAACGCTGTTTTATGCCATTTGCAAAAGTGAGAGTTTGTCAATGTGGAGCCTCTCCCATTGTCATGAACGAGTCTCCTTGGTGGCCAAGCGGCATCATTCATGAAGACTCAGAACCGTTTGACTCAGGTAAAATCAGGACTGAATTTGGTACTCTACATTGCTGGAATTATCATGATTGTTTGACCATTGACTGGTGGTCTAGTCCGCCAAGTCAATCAACAATAGTTGGAACATGGCCAAAAGTAACCGAGGTAACTATCCTGCGTGAAGATCGAAAAGGCCTACTGTTGCAGATAAATGACCAACAAATCGCTCGAGTTTTACCGTTTTCTGTGGGCAATGATCTATCAAGAATGGTTAGNCACGAACCTTGGAATAGTGCATTACACANTCAACCGGTAATTTTNCCAAGTATGGTTTACTTTACCGAAGGAAACGACAGAGTTGCAGTTTATGATTTGGANCAAACCATCACTGGAAGNGAGGTAAANTTAGCCAATAAACTGGCTGGAATGCTTGGTCAAATCCACGCTGCACTAGATGATTTTTCTACCCCTAATACAGAGCGTAGATGGAACGACCGATTGAAGGATATCGAAGCTGAGTTGAAGACCAGCACTCTTTGGCGAGCCCCACACAGTGCAGCAACCGTAGGGCTTCCAAGACTGAACTTTGACTTGGAATTGCTAGNTAAAAAAGGTGATGAGATTTATTTTATTGCCGACTCAAGAAGTCCGGTAGAGCATATTCTGTGTGAGTCGGACCGTTTACCGGGTTTAGCGAGTTTAATGATGATTGAACAGCAAATCTCCTTTGCAGAAGGGATGGATGAAACCGCTAGAAAGGAATTGTTAGATTCATGGCTAGCCACTACACCTGCTAATTATCGTAGTAAAAAGGCGCTTTCTACTCTACTTGGTGGTCCGTGGATTTGGCGTTACCATGCGGTATTATTGGCGCTTGGTGAAGCACGTATGTATGGGGACGAGCCGTTGCGAAAGAAATCCCAAAAATGGCTCAATGATGTCTCAAGAATACAGGCTCACTTGGGAGTGCTTCGCCTGTGGAAGTCTGGACTTTGGGGCGGAATTATCGGCTCAGTAATTGCTTTCTTTGCTTGGCGAATGGATTCAATATCCCCAACAATTGCCGGGTTTGCCGGCATAAGTTGTTTGTTATTTGCCATTCTAAGCAATCAAATCTATTGGGCTAAAGACCCCAATCCCTACTGATTACATCTGTTGTCTGATTCTGTTATCATAGAACCTTAGTTCATGATTCTTGGCCAGTTGCATAACCTCAAGCAGGAATTTTTCTTTTTCCTGTCGCTCATCTGCACCACCTTGAACGTCCCAATACAAGTTCAGTGAAACGTCAATAGAGGTGGCGGAAATATCGTTAACTCGGCACCAGGAAGAGTCTTCATTCATGGTAGCAGAATTATCCATAATCGATTTTAGCACATCATCGCGAAATGCTTCGACATTATCTGGGTTGGAGTTGAGGTCAAAATGCAGCATACTTTGCCACCTGCGCCATCTTCGCTTACCATAATTCTCTACTGGAGTGCTAACTAAATTGGCGTTTGGAATGGTAATTACCGTATCAATTCCAGTCCTAATTAGGGTGGTTCGTAGATTGATTTCGATTACTTCACCTTGCGACGCACCTACTACTACCCAATCACCAACTTTGAACGGGCGGTCAAGTAATACTGTGACTGCGCCAAAGAAATTGGAAATAGTATCTTTTGCGGCAAGAGCCANAGCGAGACCAGAAATACCTAGCCCGGCGATTAGTGAGGTTAGGTTCAGACCGATTGCGTCGGCGATAAATACCGATCCAATAAAGACAATAACAAACCTCATTACACTCTCTAGGGCGCTAATTAATGTCTTGTCACTGCTATCAGCAACTCCATCNCTNTCNAGAATCAGNACCACATCTTGNATTACATTNACTAGTCTAAANGCCCAAATTACNANTGCTAGNGCAATAATAAATTGGAAGATATTTGGNANNATTGTNATCANNANATCNGGCATNACNTAGGTNGTNGAGCCATCTTCTACTGCATTTACTAATTGTATCGCCAGCAGATAAGACACTAATGCTCCAACTGCTGAGCCTAACGCTTTATCGGAATTTTTCACAGTTTTATCCTGCAGATTTTTGGAACGAATGATTTTCTTCAATAGTGAAGGAGCAAATGCCATGGTCAAAAATCTAACCAAAATACCGGCTAGAATAATACCAATAATTGCTATGACTGTGGCTTCGTTAACACCAACTGTATCTGCTGCTTGAGTAGCAATATCCGTCTCAGTCATGGTTGGTGCACAGCCTCATTACTTTAGAGGTATTCCAAGGCAAATTATGCGCAGTTTGATTCATTAACTGTCAGTATTGGTGAGGTAACATGAGATTATACCACAATCCACGATGTTCAAAATCTCGTCAAGCCGTCAAATTATTGTCTGACAAAGGAGTATCTTTCCAAGAACACCGCTATCTTGAAGAAGGGATAATGGAAGAGGATTTACCTATACTAGCGAGTCTAACGGGGATTATCCGTAAACAAGAAAAAGAATTCAAAGAATTAGATTTTGCAGTTAATTCGCCAAACGATATCATCAAGGCATTGCGGTCTAGGCCAAAGCTCCTCGAAAGACCTGTGCTGATCAAAGACGACAAGGCAATTATTGGTCGTCCGCCAGAAGATATCCTACAACTATTGTAGTAATTAGATGTCTAAATCAACTTTTTCTGCCTTTTCTTTTGCTGCTGCTTCATGGTTCCAGTTTAGCAGACCTGACAAAGTCAAAAGTGCCCACAATATCAGCGGTGGTGCAAGGTCAAAATCAAACGATATTTTGTAAATGAATGGCGGGGTTAATTCAGCACTTATAGCAAAATCATTTGATGGGTCAAGAGCCATAACTGCAATCATCCAAATGAATACTGCACCGGATATAACGGCAGTTAAACGGGCTTGTGACTTACCTTCTGAGAACATAAAAATGGCAAATAAAACCACTGAATTTAGGAATCCATAACTTGCTGAAGTATAATATTCAGAATCTACATTTTGCTGAGTTAAAGGGATTAGCACGTTGAATAATGTGTGCGGTATGAATACGATTACCAGCCACAAACTTGGCCTAAACAAATTTCTAAAATCACATTCCATTATTTGTTTTAAGTTCATGCAACTTCCTCCAGTTGATTTTCTTGTTTGTTAGATGATGTTTTATTTTTGCTCATTTTTCTGCTAATTAATACAAAAGTACCCACAGAAGAGAACATCAACATCAGCGCAACCAACCATTTTGTATCGATAGTCACGGTTCCAGAGTCGTTTTTGGCTCCGTCATTTGTGTCAGTCGTTGGAGGTTGTGAACTGATTCCGGCGTTTCTAGGATTTGCATCAAGAATATCTAGGAAACCATCATTGTCATCGTCTAAATCTTGATTATCACCAATTCCATCACCATCAAAGTCGCCTGTTTCAGCAGAATTCAGTGGAAAGGCGTCATAGATGTCTAGGACGCCATCTCCGTCATCATCTAGGTCGACAGAATCAGCTTGTCCGTCATTGTCATAATCACCGCTAGATGATGCGTCCAGAGGAAATGCATCTTCACTGTCTAGAATTCCATCACCATCATCATCATCATCAGCATTATTGCCAATTCCATCATTATCGGTGTCGAGCCATTCAGATGAGTCTAATGGGAACTTATCATCAGTGTCGTTCCATCCATCATTATCATCATCAATATCAGCATTATCGCCAAAGGCATCATTATCAAAATTACTTTGTTCACTAGCATCTAATGGGAAAACATCTACTGAATCTAATACGCCATCATTGTCATCATCTGTATCATCTTCATCAGGAGTACCATCACCGTCAGTATCGAGTTTCATCTCTTCAGTATTGCTGTCTTGCTCATCGAGAATTCCATCGTTATCGTCATCGTTATCTTCGACCAAGTTAGTAGAACAACCTTGGAGTAATGTGTCTGGCATACCATCATAATCAGAATCTAAATGAGCACAGGGGTCCCAAGGAAAGTTATCATCATCGTCATCAAATCCATCGTTATCATCATCATCATCAGCATTGTTACCAATGCCATCACCGTCGGTATCGTAATATTCTGCAGAATTTTTGGGAAAAGCATCTTGACTATCCACTACACCATCATTATCGTCATCAGGATCTGCATTATCCCCTAGAGAATCACCATCATAGTTGGCGCTCTCGGTTGGGTCAAGCGGATAGAGGTCTAACGAATCGATTACTCCATCTCCATCATCGTCATTATCAGCGTTGTCACCTACACCGTCATTATCGGTATCATACTGTTCATTTTGATTGTATGGAAATGCATCATTGATATCATTGACACCATCGTTGTCATCGTCTTCATCAGCGTCATCGTTGATTCCATCATTGTCAAAATCCGAACTGCCAGTTCCACCATTGTTGCCGCCACCATTGTTGCCGCCACCATTGTTGCCGCCACCATTGTTGGAATCATCGTCGTCATCATCGTCGTCATCATCGTCGTCGTCATCGTCGTCATCGTCGTCATCATCATCGTCGTCATCATCATCATCGATTTCTTCACATTCACCAGGATAATCTTCGTCGGTGGGGTCGTCCTCAGCATCCCACTCACATTGACTGTCTGCATTACAAGCAGATTCAGTAGTGTAGGTGTCTTCGCAGAAATCGTCATCACGACCTTGAGTTTCGAGAAGGTTTGATTTGTCGACATTTTCTAGTAATGATAAGGGTGTTACCATCGACATCATTAGGATGATAAAGAGTGCGAAAATAGGAATTTTTGACTTCAACATACAATCTACCTAATCCAATGAGAAGTTTCTCTCTATAACAATCCAATAAACTGTATGTTAAAATATTTAGGTAGGCCTAAATACCTATTATTATTGGTCAATACATGCCGGCTTGTATCAATTGTGGCAGTTCATTGAACAGCTGGATTGACACTTGTCAAAGTTGTCAAATAAGTTTTGCATCAGCCTTTGACAACTTACGACTTAATGGCCAACATCAGGTACTAAATTGTGGAGACTGCAAGAAAAAGTGTGCTAAAAAAGTCAAGTCAGAGTGCTGTGAAAAGTACAAGCGTAAGAATAAACACTGTTCAGAATGCCCACATTGCATCACCAATATAGAAATTATAGGAAGGGAGAATTTTGTCTGAAAATCAAGAATATTATGATGATCTCCTAGCTAAGGGGTATGCTAGAGAAGATGCACTGTTGTATACCCAAAAATACTATCCGGAATTTTCTTTAGAAGAGTCCTCAATTGATACTAATATCGATTCTAGTGTTGAGGATCTAGGCGGTCAAGAATTCAATCCTTACGCACCATCACCGATGATTGAAAAGCAAGAAATAATCTCTCAAGATGTCAAAGATAAATTTACTCAAGGATTACAACTTGTCACAGACAAGGCTAGTATGATTGTCAAAGACAAACGTCTTGCTACTGGTGCTGGAATAGTTTTCTTTGCCGTACTTGTGGCGGCAATTATACTCTTGCTTCCAACTACTGCAGGGCCAATTGAGGGGACTTGGATAAAGGCTGATGGACAGGAATTTGAGTTTGACAAAAATGGTGATTTAGACTTTGATAATAGTTTCACGTCAACTTGGGATTACCAGGGTAGCGTGTTGACAATGACTAGCACAAGATTAGCAGTTGACAATAATAATCAAATTTATGAAATGGAAATAGTTCAAAAACTAAACATTGAATTAATTGATGATGATAATGCAATGTGGTTGTCTTGGGTCTCGCTCACAGTCGATGGGCAGCAATCATCACAAATGTCTGATGAATGTTTCTTGATGATGAAGCAATCAACTGCATCAACACCAGATGAATTTTACACGCAATCTCTGAAGTATGAAGATGAACGTCCAAACTGGTGTTAATCGAGATTTTGCCAATTAAATGGATGAAATTTTACTCGACGGCTTCAAGAACTCAAAGCACTTCGCTAACACGATAGGATGTCGTCGAATAGTAAATCTCCAATTGTTGCGTTAAAGACAAGGCCGTCTTTTGGTGTGCTGTTGTGCCTTCCGTTACTGCTTTCTTTGATGACGCCGATGGTTGCTTCATCACTTGCTCAGGACGAACCATCAGGCCTAGAGCCGACCGATATCTGGTCCGAGGATTATTCGAATGAAATTTTCCCTTGGGCGCCAGAATCGGACCGCGATAGGCAATTCAAAGAATACCACACTTACGAGACTACTAAGGCCTTGATGTTGCAACTTGAACAAGAGAATCCAGATATTTTTGAGTTCCATGAAGGTTTGCTTGGTGGCGTTAATGCTCGTGGCGAAACGGTTACTGCAGATACTTACGAAGGCTGGTATTACGGTTACTCATCGCCATGGATGAAAATTACTGGTGATGTTCAAAACGGAGAATACAATGAATTCGTCGGGGATAATGGCAATTATGCTGACCGACACGATGTCATGATTGTTGGTAATCACCACGCAAGAGAGTGGATGTCCTACACTGTTGCTCTAATGCAACTTGAAGTGATTGCATTCTCTTACAACAACATTGGCTACGATAATGATGGCGATGGACTTGTGGATGAAGACCCGTGGGGTGACGCAAATAATGACGGAATCCTCGATGATGACGGTGATTGTCTTGCTCTTGCTACTACTCCTACTAATTATCAAGACTCCAATGGCGATGGTACCAACTGTGGCCCTGGCGACCTTGGAGTGGATGAAGATTATTCTGAACAATTTATTACCGATCTAATCAACACCCGAGAAATCTATCTTATTCCTATGCTGAATGTTGATGGCAATATCTACGACCGTGAAGTATTCTGCCCTGCTCCAGCTTGGGAATCTTGCCCAAGTGGTGGTTGGAGAAAGAATTTGAGAAATAATGGTCCAGACCTACTGCCAGATTTTAACGAAGAAGTTGACGAAGATTGTGATGGCGTTGATTTGAATCGTAACTATCAGTTCGAATGGGGCGCACCTCTTGGTGCTACAGTTCCATTGATTCCAGGTACCTGCACTCCTTCAGAAGATGAACAGGCTGGAATTGCCAATAACGATGTTTACACAGGGCCATATGATACCCAAGATAACGATGGTGACGGATTTGTCAATGAGGATAACGTTGATGGCGAAGATGATGATAATGATGGGCGAACTGATGAAGATTGGGCGGGCGGAAATTCAGAGCCGGAAACTAGATTCATTCAAGACCTAACAGAAATGAATGATGATGTTGGCAACGGTGCTAGTGAATTCAAATCTACTCTAACCCACCACTCCTACTCTGAATTGATTCTCTACCCTTGGGGCCACTGTACAGACTGTGAAACAACAGATCACGACCAACTGGTTTACCATGGCGATAAATTGGCAGAAATGACCGATTACACCAACATGCAATCATCAGACCTATATCCGACAACAGGAGATTTCTGTGACTGGCATTATGGCGTCCACGGCTCGTATTGTTATACCTCAGAAATAGGCACTGCATTCCATCAACATGAAGATGATATCGATCACATTGCAGTTCGAAATCTGGGCACTGGATTCTATATGACAGAGATTGCCGATAATCCTCGAGAGCGAGCAGATTTAGGAATTGCTAATA
This sequence comes from Methanobacteriota archaeon, assembly GCA_002726395.1. Classification (GTDB taxonomy): domain Archaea; phylum Thermoplasmatota; class Poseidoniia; order Poseidoniales; family Poseidoniaceae; genus MGIIa-L1. The sequence continues at coordinate 10,111 of PBTA01000055.1, forward strand.
TTTCACAGAATCAATTTATCCAAATGCCAGATATGGTAAATGTCCCAAGTACCGGTAGTATTCCAGTTGATATGTGCGTCGCCAATGGCTTTGCCTATTCCCTAGACCAATCAGTATCTCATGTAATGTATCGTACAGTACAACCAACCCGGCTGCAAAGTGATTATGGGCCAAAAGAATGGTCTACCACAGAATGGTCAATGGCAATGTTTGAAGAAACTTCATCGATATGTAATCTACTGAGCGGAGAAAACGGTACTGTCATACGGTCAAACCTCCCAGTTGAAGATACAGTTTCAGGACAAGTTCACTACAAAGCAATGCTGGGGACNCTTGGTGGTGGTGATTTGTATCTCTACCCTGCTAACGGTGAGTATTACGTGCTAGAGGTTGACTATCGAGCTGATTATGGCACACTCTTTGGTGCATTGTTCATGTTCTTCTTAGTTACCAGTTTCGTTTGGGGNGGCCTAGCNATATGTCTGCGGATGATGCTGGTTGATGAAAACGACAAGGAGTTNTCTGAGGCTCTCTTGGAGGACGGCAAATAAGCCGAGGTGGTCACATGGCTCAATCAGATCAGTTTAACGGCCGGTTAGGTCTAATCTTCGCTTCTATTGGCGCGGCAATTGGTACCGGAAACATTTGGCGATTTCCAAGAATGGTTGGGGCAAATGGGGGAGGAACATTCCTAATTCCTTGGCTAATTTTCTTGTTTGCTTGGTCCATACCGCTGGTGATTGCCGAATTCGCCATGGGTAAACGAAGTCGTACCGGTACAATCGGTACTTTCAGAATATTTGCCGGCAAGAAATTCGCTTGGATGGGTCTGTGGACNGCATGGATTTCAACAGCCATAGGATTTTATTATGCCATTGTTGCAGGTTGGACNATCAAATATTTCCAACTTGGAATTACCGGTGGACTAACTGGCGAGGGCGTAGATACCACNGAGGTGTGGAATTCTTTTCTGCAAAACCCAGGCCAAGTAATATTTTTCCAATTCATNGTNATTTGTCTTACTTTNGCNGCAATCTGGAAAGGTGCTAAGGCNATTGAAAAGGTCAACGTAGTACTGATGATTTCTCTGTTTGTNCTNTTATTCATGTCACTATTCCTTTCCTTNTGGATGGACTTTGAAGACGGAACTTTAGACGGTGCGACATTCATGTTCTCGGTCGATCCTGATTTACTGTTTGAGCCTGAAATATGGATTAATGCCTTATCGCAATCTGCTTGGTCTTGTTCTGCTGGAATGGGTATGGCAATTACCTATGCGGTATACATGAGAAAAGACGAGGATACTGTCTTGAATGCATTTACTATGGGATTAGCCAATAACAGCATCTCGATCATTGCTGGACTAGCAGTACTGTCTTCCATCTTCGCAGTTAGCAGTGACCCACTGGCAACCGTAACTGGTGGTTCCTCTGCAATTACTTTCCTTGCCCTTCCAGAAGTATTCGCCCAAGCCCCAGGTGGCTCAATTGGGCCATTTGTTATGATGGCTGGATTCTTCCTTGCGCTATCATTTGCAGCCCTAACATCGATGATTTCAACCGTTGAATTGTGTGTCAGAAACTTTGTTGACCACGGCTACAATCGTGAGCGTTCAGTGGCAATCACCGGTCTTGCGCTATTCATCTTTGGACTACCTTCAGCCGTAATGTGGATTAAATTAGATTCAGCGGGAGTTGCCTTCCCAGAATTCTTAGAAGTTCAAGATCACATATGGGGCTATGGACTAATGTTTTCCGGATTGTTTATTGCGTTTACAATTTGGAAGTATGGGTATGTTCGCTGGAAGGCTCAAGTTGCCGCTGGAGAAGCACCTGGCGGTTTTAAGGGATACCTTGGCGTTGGAGTTTCAGCATTCCGTGATGATTTCATCAATACCGGCGACAATGATATCGTGGTCGGTCGCTGGTGGGATATTTTACTCTACATCGCGTTCCCGATTCTATTCACTGTCTTGATGGTCTCTTACTTCGGTGATATGATTGCCAATACAGATGATGTTTGGAACCCGAGTAATCCAAAGGGGCTTGGAATTATTCTGGCTTTCTGGGGAGTTGTGGCTATTTCTTTCATATTCCTCAACAAGTATCTGATTCAAAGACCTATTTTCCGAAATATTCCAGAAGGAGCAGAAGTCGATATCACTACTTTGCCTGGTGGCGATGACGACCGAGTGTTTGAACTTGGAGAGTTAGTGCCAGGGTTTGAGCATTTAGCGTCAGAAGATGCGGTGTTTGAAGCTGAAGCAGTTTGATTTAGCGGAGGATGATTGAGGTGTCGAACCTCGTTAGCACGCTAATCACCGGTCTACTAGCATCAATTGCATTTCTATTCCTAGTATACTTTTTTTGGAAATTGTACGACCGACCTAGTCGTCGTCAAATCGAAGTGTTAGAAGAGAAGCGTGAAAAATTCAAAGAAACCAAAATGTGGCAGGCAGTTGAGGCTGAAATGGCGGCAGAACGTGAACAAGCTGAGGCATTAGCCATCATCCAACGACAAAAAGCGGAAGAGCGAGCCAGAGCCATGCCTCCAGCCGCTCAACTGACCAAGAATGCGCTGGCTGCTCTAGATTCACCAACAGAAGGAGCAGCATTCCTCGAACGCTTCAAACCGACAGTAAGTGAAGTCCAAGAAGTGGCTGTGGAAGAACTTCTTGAGACGGAAATAATTGACGATAGCGATGTACTGTTAGCCCCAGAGTTAGTAGAGGTTCGTCAAGATGCTGGCTTGGAAGAACATGAAATCCTCCAACTGTTGCTAGATGATGATGAAGCAATCGAGGCTGAGGCTTCAAGAGAAACTGAAATTGAAGCGTCAGCCGAGCCAGAAAGCGAGCCACAGGAACCAGTCACAAAGAGTGAACAAGACGCCTTGGATGATGCGGATGTTAATTGGCAAGGTAAGGATAAGCGAGCCGATGATGATACTTGGGCAGTGGGCTGGTAAATCATCTTGTTAGGCTAAATCCTTGCGAAGAGGTCATGAACAATCACCTTGTGGATTTACTCATGGTGCAACGCCCACGCGGTACTCGAGACTTCACCCCTAAGGTGATGAATCGCCGTCTTGCGTTTGAGCAATTGCTTGAGGAATGTGCTCGCCGTAGTGGTTTCAAACGCATTCAAACCCCGGTATTTGAATCGCTGGATTTGTTTACCGCAAAATCCGGACCTGGAGTAATTTCCCAACTCTATGCCTTTGAGGATAAAGGTGGCAGAAACTTGACCTTACGCCCTGAATTAACCGCACCAGCAATGCGCATGATTGCTGAGGAAATGCGTAATGACACCAAGCCGCTTCGAGTGTCATATTATGGTCAATGTTACCGCTATGAGGAATTCAAGAAAGGCAGATATCGAGAGTTTTTCCAATATGGTGTTGAACTCATTGGCGCAACTGGACCGCTAGCTGAGGCTGAAGTAATCGCCTTAGCCATCAATATGCTAACCGATTGTGGCCTGGAAGACTGGCAAATTAGAATCGGTCATGTGGGGATCTTGAAAAATGCCCTAAGCGGTCTTGGACTGTCAATGGATACACCAGCAGGAGGCAGTGAGCCACCGGTAGCCAGTGCTATGAGACTGTTAGACAAAGGTGATGATAATGGTCTAGCAAAACTATTGCAAGATAATGGGATTCCAGCAGAAAATGCGGCACCACTTCGCCAATTAGCAGACTTATCAGGCGGTGCTGAAACACTTGGGCCAGCCCGAGAAATCCTGTCTTCACTGGAAGGTGTTTCACTTGAGGCACTTGACGATTTAGCCACTACCCTTAGTGCAGTGGCGGCATTAGCACCTGCTCCCCCATCACTAGCTGTTGACCTTACCGTTGCCCGCGGCTTAGACTATTACACCGGAATGGTGTTTGAGGTAATTGTCCCTGAGATGGGTGGTGAAGGACAGGTGCTTGGTGGCGGTTCCTACAAGTTACTACATTTGTTTGGCTTGCCTGACTTAGACCCATGTTGTGGTTTTGGTTTAGGTTTTGACCGAGTTCTTCTGGCTTTAGAAGCACAGGCAGCACGTCAATCGCGCACTGAGGTTGTACCAGGTGAAGATGACGGCAAGGGTTTGATTGCGGTTATTCCATTCAATATTGATGTCGAAACAATCCTGCCAATAGTTGGTGGCTTGCGTAGTAGTGGCCAGCGAGTTGAGTTAGAATTGCGTGGTCGTAAGATTGGCAAAGCCTTTGGTTGGGCTAATGGTATTGGTGCCACGAAGACTTTGGTAGTTGGTCCAAGAGACCTCGAAGCAAATCAAGGGATGCTAAAGGATCTAGCCACTGGAGAGCAAGTGGCTGTTACACTAGATGTTAGTACAATAATTGCCGCACTGTGATTTCACTCTTGTTCAGGAGTGTCTCTGCGTTGATTGATGAAAGCCGCCATAGCGATTGCTGCAGATGCGACAACCAAGGAAAATCCAGGTGTGTCTTCGCTATCAGGAGAGTCGCCGATATTGCCACCATCTTGGAATACTTCATCAAATGATGCAGGGTCAATTGGTAATTGAACAGAACTACCTTCGCCTAATTCAATGCCGTAAGCGCCAGGGGTCCCTGATGTGAATCCGAGAAAGTCTTGTTGTTCATCTCCTTTAATTTTCATAGTCACTTCAATAACTGGATTATCGTTATTTGCGTCCCAAGTTTCATTGCCTTCTTCGACAAAGAAGGAAAACTGAATATTCTTCCACTGGTCTGCCGGCCACGGTGTTTCGGTATGTTGGAATACCTTGGTTTGACCTTTATACATAGTAACATTTAGCCAATCACAATCATTAGGCGTTTGGCTTGGTTGACACGGGCCAGTATTGTCAGTACTATCTGAATCACCGTTGTAATAAACATTGAAATTACCACGAATTTCACCACCAATAGTCATGCTTAATCGCTTGTCAAGCACTGGCGTCATAGTGAATCTGTGCTTGATGGTAATTACCCCATTATCGTCTTCTTCAGTAAAGGTGTCAACTGAATCGGTATCATTGTCACTGAAATGTGACCAGAAATTGTTGATACCATCAGAATATGCATAGAGAGTTGTGTTGTTGGCATCAGGTTGCTCAGGGTTGTTTTGCTGAGTTTGGAAGGTGTTTACTTCGCCTGCCTGAACTGGAGTCATCATGAAGATAGTCACTAATAGAGCAAATATGGCCTTGCCGCGCATGTATTGCCGTTGTAGCATCTCTCTTTTGACAATTTCTCAAAGTTGACAGAGCAATAATCATCTATCAGTCAAAGCGATGGAAGCCTAAATTGTTAGTACTTGAATCGTTAGTTTGATTCTTGCCACGAGTGATTCGTAGAGCATCTCCAAGAGCATCTGGTGCCAGCCTGCCGGTGCGCAAATCAGTACCACCAACACCAGTAATAATCGCCATTACTTTGATGGTATCACCAAATCCAGCATCTTGTCGAGCACCCCAAATTACGTTAGCATCTTCACTAACTTTTGAAGTCAACAAGTCGACTACTTGTGAGGCAGATTCTAGAGTCATGTAATTTCCACCGGTTACGTGAATTAACACACCGGTTGCTCCAGAGATATCAACATCTAGCAGAGGGTGATTCAAAGCCTCATGAACCACTTCTTCCGGGCCACGGTCTGATTCACCATATAGCATCATAGTAACTCCACCATTAGCCATGATTGCCCTAACGTCAGCGAAGTCAAGATTGATCAGTGAAGGTAAGGTAATTGTCTCAACAATGCCTTTGACAATTTCAGCAACTAGTTGGTCCATAATTGAGAATGCTTCATCAAGCGGTAGGTTTGGAACATAGTGTAGTAACCGGTTGTTGTCCAAAACCAGCACAGCATCAGCAACTCTGCGTAGTGATTCTAACCCTTCAAGCGCTCGAGCCATTCTTTGACGGCGCTCAACGTGGAATGGTGTAGTAACAATACCAACAACCAGTGCACCAGCAGCCTTAGCCTCTTCAGCAACAATTGGACAAATACCAGTTCCCGAACCACCACCAAGTCCACTGGCAATGAATACTAAATCAGCTCCAGAGACAATGCGCTTAATCATTTCACGACCAGCCTCAGCACAACGTCGTCCAGTAGATGGGTCGCCACCGGCTCCTAGTCCACGGGTTATGTGACGGCCAACCAGAAGTTTCTGTAGAGCACGAGTGTGGTCAAGATGCTGTTTGTCAGTATTGATAGCAACAGTAACTGCACCCTCTACCCCAAGGTGAGTAATTCTGTTGAGAGTATTATTTCCTGAACCGCCACAACCAACGATTAGAATACGTGGATTTGGCACTCCAAAAGAGTTCACATCTTCGTCCATTAATGCGGTTGCACCACGGTTGATGTTATCCTGCTTTAGTCCGTTGATCATATCAGCCAGTGCGCGGTCTTGGTGCGCACCCGCACTACCGCTAGCAGAATTAGAAGCGCTACTGTTCGCCATGTCCACCCATCCCAGTCGGCAAGGCAACTCTTACCATACTTAACCGCGTCCATAGTTGAGTAGTGGAAATGTGCGATTTTGCCAGTGAAAACATCTCTTCAAACTCCAGTTGAATCCTGTCACCTCGACCCTTGTTAAGGTAAGGGATGAAAACCCTATTTTGAGTCTAATATCGAGCCTTTTAATCGCTTACCGATTTGTTAAATCATTGATGAGAATTAAGTAGGGGAGGCTTTTGGCAAGGAATACCTCGCTTAGCTCAGTTGGTAGAGCACCTGACTGTAGTTGTAATAAAAACGTCTCAGCAGACATCAGGGTGTCCCCGGTTCAAGTCCGGGAGCGGGGACCAATATCACATAATCAACGGATGTACATACATCACATGCTCAATTGATGTATATCTTAGAGGAAATCGATACTAGCAGACTTCTCTCCAAGTCCGGGAGTACGGGCCAATATGACATCATTAACAGATTGAGAAATTTACTTGTTGACCTATCTAGAGAAGCGCTAATAGACATGAATATTGGTCGCAATCAGCGAGTTAAACGATTGCTGACAGTTCTATCGGAGGTGGGTAACTAATGCCACTATCAAAGTTTTTTTTATTCAAAATTTCTTAATTAGCCTAAGATTAATTACAATAGATATATGGGGGGACATGAACCCAAGCATTGTCGATATCGTAATGCAGCCGATGGGGCGTACTCCCGGTGTTTTAGAACCCCCGCTTGCAAAATATAAACCCCAAATCGTGGTTCTGTTTACTAGCAACCAAGAATATGCAGATGTTGCGATTGAGCACATTGAATATAGTTGGAGGAAACATATCGCTAGACTCCCTCATGTAATTGTGAAGGTTGTGGAAACTCCATGGACTTCAGATGCAGTTGACAGATATATGACAGCTTTTTCTGAAGCTGTTCATGAAATCGAACAGCACCCACTTACAGAAGGCGCTACTTTACAGTGGCATGTAGGAACAGCAGGTGGGACCAATTTGATGGCCATAGGTTCCGCTTTGAGTGCATTCACTCATCGGTTTCCTGTGTATGGTTCGCTAGATAAAGACCACAATCCTAAAAAAAGCACCGCAGAATTGGCAATCGAGATTGATCTATTTTTGAACATTGGTCCAGGCTTCAAGGCATTAACTAAACCTAGAAGCATGCGAATTATGCGTTATATCTGTTCCAGTGGGCCAGTTGGCACACATAGTATCATTAAATTCATTGAGGGCAGTAAGCAGAATGAATCAGCAGGGCGTAAGCCTCTTGTCGATGCCGGTCTTATTATCAAGGATGACTCAGGGAAATGGGTTGCTACGAATGTGGGGTTAACTCTCATGACATTGATGGCTTTCGAGGAAGAATGAATCAAGTTGACAAATACACCTGTCAACTGAATTTAGAGCGATATTTTGTTGACTTCGGTTGACAAAGTACTTTGTCTATTTTTGTTGTTAAGGAGGTAAACTGGTTATGTCTTTAACATGGCAAAAAAACCCACCACCGCAACCAAGAAAGAAATTGAACTTTTTCACACATGGCTTGCTACCGAAGACCCATTAAGCATAGCTACACATCTTTACGTCGATGCTGATGCAGTGTTCAGTGCAGCATTGTTATCTGTCTTGAAGCCAGATGCGCAGGTCCTTTTTGTTCCGGCGGACAGCGAGATAGAGGATACTCGGACGCTGGGGGTAGATATTTCCAATGGCAAACAAGCGATCAAGGGATTGGATGTTGGGAGTGCTTTTGGTTTGCTCGTTATTGGTATGAAATCGATTGATAAACCGGTTTATCGGGCACTGCGTCGCTGGGCACATCAGTTGAATCTAACCGATTCAGGCGAAGGCTGTAGAGATGGAGTTGTTCTTGCTGAACTTGTAAAGGCTTGGCGTTCACTTGGTTTAGGCGATGAAGGTTGTTTTGAGCGAGCAAAGGAGTTGGTTGCTGGAAAAATCAAAACCGAACGTTCGGATAATAAACAGAAGCAACTAGCAAAATCTGTAAAAATTACGAATGGCGTTGCAGTGATCTCTAATGGTTCAAAGATTCGTGCAGCTCATGTCTTCAATCAAGGTGCTAAGATTTTGGTCCGAGAATCTGAAGTCGGCCATAGTCTCATGATTTCTAAACAACTTGTGAAGAAAGGTGTTAAGTTAACTGAACTGGCTCCTTTACTTGAAAAGAAAGATTGGTTTGTTCATCCTGCAGGGTTCATTGCATGTTACGGCAGTGTCAAATCTCCTAAGAATTTCCGAGAATCTGGATTCAATCTTCAAGAGATTGTGCGATTTGCTACAACCTGGCTTTTATCACACGTAGATTCAGGCTCGATAAAAATACATACAAGGTAGGCTCAAAGATAATATACAAAACTGAATTGAATTATAAAGACGGAGGGATGGGATTGATTGGAAATACTTTTGGAGACATTACTTGTTATTACAAAAGCCCATTTTTTGGCCGTGACGCAGGTCAAGAAAAACGAACTTTTCGTAATGGTGAAACAAAGATATTCTCATGGGGGCCTGCACCGGGCTTGACCCAGTGGGTAGCGGATAATTTCGAAGTCCTCGGGTTTGACGCACCTGCTCCTTCTGACATTCGTCGTGTCAATAAAGAAAATCGTGCTTTATGGGCGCCTTTCGCTCAACAATATCTCGATAGGCTATTCGATGGTAATTCGCAACGCCATTACGTTCTTCGCCGAAGTATGGAGTTCAAACAAAAAGATCAGTGGGCCCTTTTTCCTCACCCTGATGAAGCGAAGGAATTGAACCTAGTTGGCATGAAAGGGGACGTCCCTCTTACAGTTGTGAGCATTGATGTGAACCCCAAAGACGCAAGTGTCCAACGATTAATATTTGATACAATTCAATATCGAGTAATCACAAAAATCGATGCCAACGATGAAGAGTTCCTCGGAGGAATTTCTGCAGAAGATCGGGACGACTACGAAATCTGGGATCTGGAATCAGTGCCGGCAGAATTACCTGCGACAATGCGTGCAATGAGGAGCACAAAGAAAGAAGTCAATAATCGGCTGGCGGATTGGACCGAATACCTCGATGCTATGTATGATGCTAATCGAAATAACGAATGGGGCGCTCAAATCCTTTCCATTGACCCACCTACCCGAGATCGCCCAGAGTATATCTTTAAACTTCGTTGCCCATCTAGAATTTTCAATCAAATATCGAATCGTCGAAATCAAGGAGGGCGCCTCCACGGCATAACCAATGACCACTCGGATGATGATATGGAATGGAAAAGAAAAGAGGACTCTCAAAACAAAAAGGCAACTCGGGGAGATACTCAAGATGCAGGCAAGTTCATGAAAGTTCGCGGTAAACCGGAGAAAACGAAGGATGGGATGTTTGAATTCTTTCTGCGTGTAAAACCTCCTGTCGAAGAGAATCCCATGATTGGTCTAGGAGAAGATTATATTGGAATGTTTCTTATCAATGATGTCAGCTTGGATTTGATCCAAATTGACCGCCAACGAAATGGTTTTGAACGACTTCAAGAACTTGAAGCAGACAATAATGTACATGAATGGCTCTTTGATATCAATAAAGCAGATAGTAATCCTCGCAATCTACCTGAGTTGGAGTACCCAACACTCAGCCCTATGAATGAAGAGCAGGAATTGGCCGTTCGTGGTGCATTGGCTGCGGAAGATGTTTATCTCATCCA
>PBTA01000056.1 GCA_002726395.1 Methanobacteriota archaeon
GCAATTAACGGTATTATGGAACTTACCAAAATCGGTTTTGCTAGTGGTATGGTGGGTCAAGACCTCAATACCACTCAAGCCGGAGTTGCTACAGCCCAGTTCATCTCAACGATGGCCAATACGGTTGGAGGTGCTGGTTTTGGAACTTATGCGTACGGTGCCTTAACCGCAGCTGAGGCCGCTGGCCAAGTAAGCGTAATACTGCCCAACACTCTTGATGGGAATATACTGCCAGTGGCTAACTTCCTTGGAGGTCTTGACCAAGCATTGTATAATTCAGTTCATCCATTAGACGCCGAGTTCGATATCTCGCTGGTTGAAAGTCCGGGCCCGGTTGCCTTCATGTCTATGGGGGAGCCTGAAGCATTACTTTCCGAAGTAGAAGCCAATCCAAGTCAATCAGTGGCTCTCAAGCGAGCTACAGCATACGGTTATCTAGCCAATGAAATGCTTGATCTCAACGGCGATGGGTTCTTTGAGACAGAAAGTATCGATTATGCCCAAACATACATTCGTGACTGGGCTATGTACATCGGTATTGGACTTGACTTCCAGTCTAATGGTGGTGGCTCACCTTACGGTGATAGTGATGATATTGCCGAGCGACTAAACAATTTACTCGATGTTGATTTTGCTGAAGTAGACTGTCTTAATTTACTACTAAATGGTGATGGAACAAATTCTCCCCAGGGCTTACAGGCACAGAATCCAGGCGGTACTGGTTTTGGCTTAAGTGCGTTTTTAGCACAGAATTCAAACAACGCAATGTCAACCTTTGGCCTCAACCAAGAGCAATATGATGCAATCTATCAGTGGGCTAGCCAGTGGGCAGAATCCACCTCATCCTTACAACTTGCATTACTTGGCACACCAGGAACCATCAATGCCAAGCAATTTGTCAACACCACTTTTGGTGCTGGGGACCCAATTAGCGGCGGTTTTCTTCAATACAGCATGAATCAAGGTGGTGATTGGGAAATTCTAAATCTACTGCCAGCCATCAATTTGACTGCAGAACAATCTGCAGAGATTTTGTACGGCCCTCTTGGTCTTACCACCACCAATGGTGCAGCACAGTTTCTGTACGGTGAATTATCTGGTAAATCAGCGCCTGGTTATCTTGGTGCTGCAGGGTCAGTAGATAATTGGAATTTAGCCACAATTGCCGCGGCATACAATATCAGTAGANAATTGGAATTTAGCCACAATTGCCGCGGCATACAACATTACTACCAATGAAGCAAGAGCCCTTCAACAACTAATTGTCAATGATATATTTGGNGAATTCGTCGGTGATTTTCTCATNAATAGTTTTGGCGCACAGCCTTACTTGACCCAATCTGTTGATAGTTGGCTACTTGGTTGGCACGACCCAGTTAGCGCATTTCTAGCTTCAGGAGATTCATCAGACATGAGTGTTGGATGGGCATCTTTAGAATCTAATAAGACTTATTTTGGCTCAAATAATATTGCAAATGGTGATGGTACAAATTATACTATTTGCACGGGGGAAAGCAATATTTGTCAGAAAGGTGAGTTGATTCAAGAAGACGGCTCGACCCAATTATCATGGCGTAATGACCGAATGTTTGACGCAACTTTNGGCTTGATTACACAAGAGGAAATTGCTGGAACAACTGGTGGATTTATTTCGGGAAATAGCGATACAGTCGATGTTTCAGGTTATGCCGTTACCGACATTATTTGTTCAGGTGAATCAGAGTTAAAGGGCATACCAGTCTATGATTGCTCAGCATCAGTCGACCCAACTCAGCGGTCAATTCAAGCGAATTTACTGAAAACCTTCTCACTACTTGATGCCACTCCTAGCGCCTTACCAATCTATTTGGGCAGTGAAATAACCTTGCAATCAGAACAGCTCTCAGGCTTGATTATTGCTGGTGATTCAACAACCCGCTTCTATCTTGATACCAGAGACGGTGACGACATGCAAACCCCTCCATCACTTAGCGATCTTACTCCGGTTTTTGAAATCCAATCAACCTCAACTATCGGTAATTCAGATGCTGATGCAATGCGTAGTGCAATAGTGCAGAATCAGAACTTTTTCACCTACTGGGCTAACTTTGACACCCCGTTGGATTTCATACCATTCCTGCTTTGGTTGACGTTTTTTGCTTCATTATTTACCGTTTTAGCCACTACTTATCGAGAACTAGGCCAAGGAGAAGAAGAATTACTTGTAGTTCATGAGGTTGACCAAGAGCCAGTCAATAGTGGNGGGCTCTTGCAGCGNAGTATGACAATGCGCAATAAGTAGTAATTTCAAACCAAGAAAGACACTCTGCACGGTGTGTCCAATGCCACAATCACGCAGTTTATTCTTCTGAATCTGAGGAAGCAACAGGGAATAGCGCCATGACATCTTCTGCTGACTGGGAATAGAAGGTCTCAAACTCTGCTANGTATTCCCCCTTTGTTGCGTTGAAGTTCTTCTCAAACGCGACGTCAAATCCTAACTCATCAAGGTCGCCATAGAAGCCATTAANGAAAGCTTCCTCACCCTCGTGGTGAATNAAATAGGCAACAAACCAGGAGCCAACATCATAGACGTTAACTTGGGAATCGTATCCAAGTTGGTCTAAAGGCACGTCTTGAGCATTGTATGCATCTTGAGATATCTCCAACTTGCGCTGCATGACCTCTCGCAGATAATTCTCTTCAACGCCATCCTGTTCTGAATAGAGAGATTGAGCCATGAATTCGGCGCCACCTTCTGCAAACCATGGTTTGCCTTCCCCACCCATTTTCGCATCGCGCNCGCAGGAATCTCGGCTGTCGCCTGTGCATTCATCGTTGATGTGAGAGTGCTGGTAAATGTGGAAGTATTCGTGCAGTATAACTGGTTTGTAATCATCTTCTTCAGGACCTGGATACTTTGCAGACATGATCATCATCATGAAATCATATTCGATATACGTACGCTTGAAGGTGCTAATGGCCGCACCACCGTCTTCAGTGTAGCGAGTGAATATTTCATAATTCTCATTGGCACAGTCCCATTCTTCATTCCAATTTTCATCCAAGGCTTTGTGGCGTTCACAGAACACATCCTCCAAATCCCTGGCTGCATCTACATCATTTCCGATGACATAGATTTCAACCGGACCAAAATTGCCCCATTCAGCAGAAGCAATATTGTACCATTCAAGTGTAAGATTGAGGGTTTCATTTGACACATCTGCGGCTTTGAAGGCTACAGGAGTTGCACATGTTACATTGCCCCATTGGATGGTTTCATTGGTTCCGTCTGGACAAATGATNTCGTATGGTGAATCATCTTCTAGGGAAGGGCTGTCAGTCGAATTGGTTGTATCAGTCGTGCCANTCGTNTTNTTNGAACCACTATCTGTATCGGACCCNGAATCAGTTGAAGATGAATCATCTGACTCATCGGTTGTGGATTCCATGGACTCATCATTACCGATGCAGCCAGAGAGTGAACCAAGCAGGAAAATCATGCAGAGTAGAATAGCGAGGTAGTTTTTCATGGCTCCNCCATAGCAAAGTGGTTAATGAGGATAATGCCCACGTAATTTCTCAAAGAAGTAAACGATTATTTGCCAGATCTACGCTTTTCTTCCTCGATATGGTCTTTCCAATACTGCACCATTTCTTTGGCTAAGTATTGGTCATAGCATTCCTTACACAATTCGATTTTTTGTAAGTTTTCACCATGGTAGTGATTAGTTGCTCCTGCTGTACCACAGGCACTGCAAAATCCTGTTAGTGGTGACTTTGTCATAATGTTACCAATATACCGTATTATTTAGACATGGGTAAATTTTTTGAAATCTTTACCGACACGCTACTGATTTTCATCCAAGCTGATTAAACCTTCAAGAACGTGAGATTAATGTTACCATTTTTCATTACCTGAACAACTGGCCGGTAGCCTATATGTGGCGTATTAGCGATTCTTTGTTGTAATATTGCGAGAACCTGTGGGTCTAATTGAACGTCAAATAATGGTTGATTAACCGGTACGTTTGGTGACAGTTTTTTGGCTACTGGTTTCGATTTTTCTAACGGCTTTGCCTGTTTAACTGGAGCGGGGATTTCTTTTTGCGAGATATCTTCCTGNTNNGNCTCNATNTCTTGGAANGCNTTGTCNAACTCNTCNTCAAATTCNTNTTCAGATTGCACTTCTNGCTCGNCNTGGGTTTCNTGNTCCAAATCTTGTTCAGATTCCACCTCTTCCTCAANGACTTCTTCTTGGGTATTCTGAGTTGGTTGAATTGGTTGAATTGGTTGAATATTAGTTGCAGGTAAAGCTTGTATTGGTGGAATTACGGCATCTTGTATGCTGCTGCCTTGGCCCTGGTATAGCGTACTTTCTTCGCCCATTCTATTCATGTAGAGAATACCGAATCCAAATGCCACTATACCAATTAACATCCATATCATGTAACGGAATAATTCAGTATTNATGGAAAGAGAGAGCATGAACAGGGACAACAAAGAACCGAATGAACCAAATCCTCTGCGCCACGGAGTTTCAGTCTCATCTCTGAATCCTTGAATAGCAATTCCAATTAGATATCCAGCCCAAAGCGTCCACAGGACTGGCCATACATCGCTGTCCATCAAAATCAAGACAATTCCAAACAGGAAGTATGCTATTGCCGAAATTCCAACTTTGTCAATCCACGAGAAGTATTCCGTTTCATCTTCCCAGTCAAATGCCGACCATTTCCAAACAACTTCGGTTTTTGTTGCNAGNTATGTCATGAAAAGGCCATTTGCCAATAGTACTGTTCCTGCAACTTTNTTAATTTGTGAACTAGTTAGTACGTCTAGTTGAACAATTAAATTACAGATTGCGAAAACATGCAGAATCGGCAACATTAGGATGCCATTTTTTCCACCATCGGCAAATACTTGTCTAGTAATCCAAATTGCACCAAATAAAGTACCAATTCCAAATAGTGCATTCCATGATAAAACTAGACAAACTATCGCAACATACTTACTAGCCGTAGTCAATTGTTCTCTGCCTTCAATTGATGCAATATCCAACATTTGGTCGGGTCTAGAGTGTTCAATCGCAACCTTTGCCCAACGATATAGTAACCCACTCTTGGATAGTTGATTGAGCACTAAGGTGAATAGCCCGGTTGTTAGAATACTATTGGAGAATATTTCTTCGTCGCCTATATCTCCAAAGGCAGAACTACTGGCAAATCCGATTAACAATGAGATGAACATAAAGATTGGTGCCCAAGGAATAAGTTCAATTCTACCAGAGAGCCATGAGTAAGTTGACAAGAGTAGAGTTAAAATCACGAATAGCCAACCAACTTCAGTTAGTATTCCTGCTAGGCCAAGCGCCAGCCAAATGGCTGGGAATACCAACGGCGTTTCAGCAACCTCCTCGCCAAGACCTGCTCTTCCCTCAATAACCCCTTTAGCAAGGATGATCAAAGCGGTTGATGCCATTATCAAGCATGATAGTCTAGTTATTCCAAGAACCGTAACTTGACTTGGGTCATAAGTTGTAAAATCGATTAATTGAAGCAATGAGTAAATCATCGAACTATCCCAAGCAAATCTATCCTGGAACAATATAATGGCAATCGGTGCTAAAGATAATAGTAAATTCTGTCGATGTTTAAGAGCCCTAGAGAATACCAAAATATACATTGTAATGAATAAAATCCCNCCACTAGAATCTATCAAACCCAACGCAAGTAAACCAAATAATGTGATTCTATCTGCGCTTTCATCAAGACTTGCATAGTTGATACCTTTCTTGCTAAGTGATGTTGAAACAATTAGCGGGCCTGCTAGTAACATTAAGTCAAATATAACTCCGTTGATAATTAATTGGTCAACCTCTGCAGCAGCATAATTTAATTTGAAGGCAACTGGTGAAGCGACAATAACCATCAGCCAAATTGCGACCATTCTTCCAAGTGAAGACGCTTCTTTTTCATCTAGTACTTCCTTGATAATTATGCCAATTGGAATCAACATCAAAACTATCCACTGAATATCCAAAGCGATGCTTTTTGCNTCAATCGATGAAACCGATATACTGAACAGAAGTAGTGGCCCTAACAGGCTCATCCGACTCAGTGTACCCCAGCCCTTGGTTTCATTAGTTGGCTCGATTTTCTCTTTGTGTATTATCCAATTACCCGTTACCGTATCGTAAATAGGAACCAATTTTCTCCTGTTGGAATTAACCATGTTAATCAAGTACCCAACATCCAATTCTGTTTCTTTGAACCTCATCATACTCAAGTAAACAATTACTCCGACAATCGCTAAGGTAATATTGAATCCCGATAAAGCATCAGAAATAGCATCAGGAAGCGGNACCTCAAGTCGACCTAAGAAGGACAGGAGCACCGATAAAACCATNGAGGTNAANAGTGCTGAACTAGCTCCNATTGCTGATCTTTCATCCTTATTTTCTTGAGCTTCNCTCAACATCAGGTAAGAGGTTATTATGGTATAAATTACGATAGTCCATGGGACCAAAACATTACTTCCAAGTAACACTGGAGACGAAACGACTAATGTTCCAAGTAATGTNAAGTGGGCAAAGTTATCGATTTTATCTTTAGAGCGGGCCACTTCACTAGTTACTAGTAAAGCAATAATGAGAACAGAATCAAAATACTCATAATAAAATCCATTTGAGTTAAAATGACTTTGTAAGAAGAACGATGCTCCTGCGGCAGTTATGGTACTATTGGCTACCCACCTTCGAGTAATCTTGGAAATAATTAGCAGNTAGGGCAACATAATGATGGTTATTACCCAAGGTATGATGCTTGCTTGTGGAACAATTAGGAATAATGACGCTGCTAAGCCTATTGGCATATAGGGGATTCGTCGTTTTAGTGTCGCAGGNAAATAAGCAAGCAACACTGTCAGCCAAAGAACCACTTGAAGGGTGATTATACTNGATAAATCACCATATTCGTCGGCTCTAAATGGTCCAAGAATTAAATTCAATTCTTCCGCCCTAGCAAAAACCATGGCGAGAATTACTTCGCCAACAAGGAAAATTGATACCCATTGCATCAGGTCTTGTCGAAGGCGGTGGTCTGCTGCTAGCCACCCCTGAACAATAATTATGAAGATAATCAAAGAAAGCGCTCCACCCGCCCCAGTATCATCTGCAGGGTTATTTTGCATCTCATATAATATCGGAATAATTCCGCTTGCCAATGCTGCTATGGCGAATATTATTCCACTATTTGAGCGTAGAGATAACCACATGGATACTGCTGTCAAAGAGATTATCGAAATTCCCAGTTCCCAAGATACAATGTCATTAGACCATCTCATCCAAGGGCCAAACCCAATAATGGCTAATACAAGGGGAGTGAATGTTGCTACAGACCATCCAAATATCACCTTGCCCTTCAATCTGTTCAGATACATGACCTGACCAAAAATCAGAATAAAACAGGCGGCTAATTGAACATATATTGCTTCGGCTGAAGGCGACCAATCGGTGTCTGAATATGGAATGCCTTCATTCAAGAACCAAGAATAATTTGAGGCGGCCTCGCCAATTAACCATCTTGAGCCCCATAAAACCCCAACTGCAGAGAAGAAGAAACCTATGCCAATTAGGTAATCGTGGACGCTATGTAACTCAGCTCCACCTTTTTTACGCTGCCATTCAACCAGTGCAATTGCCATTCCAGCCGAAACTAAGCCACCCACACCTAAAATTAAGAAATTGAGATTTGTTGAATTCTCGGCAAACGCAATTGCAAGTATACCGCCCCAAATTGCGAACATAGCAATTCCATAAAGGATCAATTGAGCAAATTTCTGTAGCGGATTAACCACGGCATTTGCTGGTAGCGGGCCTGGTGAAACTACTGATAATGAAGGCATTGAGGAAGAGCCCTGAAGTAAACTGCCTGAAGTTGGATTTGCGGAAATAATCGCTTTTGGCCTAGTGGGGCGAATGGGTGCACTTGACATTTTATCGTTCGTGGTTCAGTACATAGCCTTTTGAAGATTTAGCCGGCAAATGTCGAAAATATCTATTTTCAAGTGACTNAGTGGCACGTGGTTGTGACTTTAGANTACNCAGANTCTTNTACTGATAAATCACNCATTATGACGGAATCTTGGATTGNGATATTGACTANNNNTTCAGATTTGNCTTCTTGTGAAGCATCTAGCGGCTCGTCTTCACCAGATTTTCTAGCGATTAGTATACCAAGCAGCAGGCCAGAAGCAATCCCGGTAAACAGTCCCACATAGAGCAACATTTTCTCAGGGGTTAATCCATCATCATCGCTTTCAGTACTAGTTGTAGTATCTCTGTCATCATTAATGACGCCAAATTCACTACCTATTGAGGGGACATTTGCTTCCACATGGGTGCCATTATCGGCCATCAGCTGAATAGTTGCATTANCCCTCGAGCCATCAGAGCGAATATCTTGGTAAGTATAATTGCCCACAGTCCAATTCATGTCCATGGTAACTATGAAATTTATAGTACAATTTTCGTCTAATTTTGTGTTGTTCTCATCCCGCTGGCAATCGTAAGATAGTTCACCAGAATCCCAATCAAAGGTGCCATTATACAAACCGTCACCATCATAATCGTAGACAATTCGATGTGTCAGATTGGACTGATTATCAACATTNTACCAAATAACTGAGTCGTTTTGAATAATNNNNGGGTTGTCTCTGAGANAANCCATCTTCTTGGATTAGAACGGTGAAGCTACTTGCTGTATGGGCTTGCACAGAAACTATGGCCGGGCTGGCAACAAAAGCAAGTAAAATTGCCAAGGCTAAGACTCGTGTTTTGATGGCCATACTCCAAAACCACAGCCGCTCGTAAATAAATAATCCCAACAAGCGTTTATTCCATCAATTCAAATAATACCGCTTTTTGAACCCACCATGCGTAAAGAAGGTATGACNCGGGATTGGAANGGTGCAGACCAACTCATAATGTATGCAATCGTTGGCTTAGTTAGCGTTAGTATGCTTTCTCTTGGCGCATATGTCATTATGTCTGCCGGTGAAGAAGACTCTTCACCTTCCTCTATGGAACAAGAAGCATGGATTGACCCAACAATCGAGATTGAGGATGAAAACCACAGTCACACCGATCTACTTGCTCACCGACTACAAACCAGTAACATGCAACTAATTGATTATCACAATCTAAACTGTGATGGTAATGTTGCACCACCTGCTGAACTTGACAACGTTGCTGGACGCCCATGTTACCCGGAATTCAAGAACGTCGGGCCAACTCCCGGAGATTCTTCTGAAATCGCCATAGAAGGNAATTTCATGGAAGACTGTGTCAAAAACCCAGATGGGTCAGGCGGTTGCTATGCATATGTTTCCTCATACAACCAATTTGAAATTCTGGATATTTCAAAACCAAATAACATTACTTTACTCTCGACGTATTACGCTGAAGTCGGTCGTATGATCGACATCAAGGTGACTCCAGACAACAATTGGGTTTTGGTCAATCACGAACTTACCAACAGCGATTTAGATCCAATTCCAACTGATGATGATGCTAACAGTGGTGCAAACCGCTTAGATGTAATCTCCGTGGTTAACAAGAACGAACCAATCAAGGTTGCAGAGTGGAATAATCCTCCAGCCGGATTCCACAATCAAGACATGCACGTGGATTGTGACTGGGAGCCAGCCAATCCACTATGGTCCATCGAAGAATGTCACCTTTTCCTTTACGGCGCAGACCCATACCCAGAAATGGTTGAGGGAGATTCAGGAACATTCTACAAAGGCACCCAAATATTCTATGTCCCGCTTGGATTTGAGTCTTGGAACCCGACATCTACAGACGAACAGCAAAATGACAGCCGACAAATTCTACGTTGGGGCGGATATTCTCCTGAGCCTGAAACCACTTGCGGAGGATCTATTTTCAATCACGACAACGTATTCCACATTCATCCGATAACTGGGCAGAAACTACTCTACATCTCCTACTGGGATGCAGGACTGCGTATCGTTGACGTATCAAATCCACCAGAAGTACCTGACCCTGAAGGAATCTCTTGGCCACAAGATAACGAAGTTGGCCGTTGGCTTGGTTGCCCAAGTGCNAGCGATGGNTGGTACGGTCCTGATGGCGGGGGNCATGCTAACATGACNTCAGAAGAATGGGGCGGCAGCAGNGGCGCGCTAAACGGCAATGGCTGGATTCATTATGCGGTGCCATACGAACANCTACTGTGCAATGGTGCAGCTGAATTTGATCCTGTAAACACTTGGGACGATGANTGTGGAACCGGCCCAGAAGANCCAGTCTACGGNATTAANTGGCGACACTTGACTCTCATTGCTCCAGAATACGGNACCAACACTAATCACACCGGCTACATTTGGACTATNGATACAACNGACCCGGCAAACCCGTTCTTGCTCAGCAAGTGGAAATTACCGGGAACTAGNATTCTGCCAGACGGTAGCGAACACCCACACCACTACATCCCAGGCGGTTACATCTACAGCCCACACAACGGTGATACNGGNACTAATGGACACGTTTANTGGACGCATTATCACGCTGGCAACTGGGTTACTGATCACAGCCAAATTTGGCAAGATGTTCAATGGGTTAATGACGTACCAGCACCAGAAATCGGCTTCCCAGCGATTGAACAACTTGCAGAGACTCTCACTATGGGCTACTATTCACCAGCNGGACCAACNTGGATTGAAGACCCTAAGGAAACCTTAGGNTATGACATGGCTGATTGNTGGGCATCTTGTATGATTCCATTTGATTGGGGNCTNCAATATGACCCACGAGGNTTCTTGTTCATCTCTGAAATGGTATCTGGAATCTATGTTGTACAAATGGATGAAGACATCAATCAGGATTATCTTTATCCACCATTATATGCTACTGACGAGTAATCAAATTACCAATGCGTAGCAGTTATTCTTCCTCAACAGAGGGTGATTCTGTATTGAATTTAGATTCTACTTCTTCGATCGCATTTCGAAGTACTAAGCCGTGATAAACTTTGATTCCCTTATCTTTAACCGTCTGGTTAACTGCCTTTTCTAGTTCAATCAATTCATCCTTTGATTCAGCACNTTCTATCTTGGATAATAAGTCTCGATACTTACTTGCTCTGACATAATAGATTGCGAAATAGGTTGGAATTAGCAACAAAGGAATGACTAGTTCTTCAAACACGATTTCCATGAAGGCAGAAACCGACAGCTCGAAACTCTCCGCATCATACTCTTGGTTGAAGGAATTCCCGTTTAATCCTCCAGAGTAAAAGACGCCGCTATTGATGCCAAAGTATAGATTAAACGGTGTTTCATCAGCATCAAAAATATCAGAACCACGATCTAATTCTACCGAATCTGGCCAACCATCATTGTCATTATCGCTATCTATGACGTCAGGAATAGTATCTCTATCAGTATCAAGGGGTGTCGATAGTGGGTTGTATGGATCGTATAGAATCGTGCCAGATGATGCAGCCCGCTCTAATTCGTTACGAATTCCATCACCATCTGCGTCATCATCATAGATGTCAGGCATGAAATCTCCATCAATATCAGAACAACCAACTAGTCGAATCTTACTTTTTCCGTACGCAGCAGGGCAATTATCTGATAGTTCGTGGCCACCTTGATCTGCATATCCATCCTCATCAGTATCGGACCAAATTTTACTAATGGTTGGCCAAACATCCTTGGTATTTTCTACCCCATCCCCATCAATATCATCATCGGAATTATCACCAATTCCATCGAGATCTAAATCGGCATGTTCTGATGAATTGTTAGGAAAAGCATCAGCACCCATGGCGATAGTCCAATTCTCATCAGCATCAGACCATCCATCCCCGTCCGAATCCAAACAGCCAATTCGGTCCTCGGTTGAATCACCACTGGCTACACATTGAGAATCTTGTGCTGACGCAGAGGTTATAGAAAATCCTGAAACGACTACCGCCAACATTATTATCACAACAATTTGTCTTGATGCCATGCGTACCGGTCTGTTTGAACATTAATGGCTTTATTGCTATGCATTGTGACAAAACCTTGAAAACCCAACATTACAGCATTTGTCCATGCGATTGCAGATTCTAGTCATAACGACTCTGTTATTGCTGCCATCATTAAGCGGTTGTGTCGAAGAAGCAGCGGAAGAACAAGAATTTCCGCAATTCTCTGCGGTGGCTGATGATTACCTAACTTACAATAATTCGATAATGGCCGGCGCACCATACATCGTGATGTTTTCCGCAGAATGGTGCAATAGCCCATGCTATTCTACTTTACACGCAATATGGGATGCGCAGGCAGAACTGCCAGTATTAGTAATGTCCACCGATCCAGCCAAACGCGCTGGTGGAGTTACTTTACAACAATGGCATGAATCTGCTAATGCTCACGATGATGAGGAAAATGACACTGGCGTAGAGTTGTCAACCTATGCTTTCATGAAGGGCGATGATACTGCGCTTGAAATGGATATTACCACACCAGGAACGACGTTTTTCATCAATTCAGCAGGCATTATCACCGACCGCCACGAAGGCTTACTAGATGACCAAGAGTTAATTTCGTCATACTGGGAAACGGCGTCACAATAACCGTTTCATTTACTTGATGCGCATCTAGCACAAACAAAAGTTTCACCATCTTGCCAAAGNATTTTTTTGTGTTCAGTAAGATAAATCTCGCCACAAGAAGCACATTTAACAGAGATACTAGCAACCTCATCTTCTGTTAAAATATATGGTGTATTAACAATTTCAGGTTTTATACAGATTTTACAATACCATTTTTTGTTAGTTTTATTCAATTCCATTACCGCGGGTTTGTAGCTCTTGTAGCACCTAAAGCACTGCCAGTCTTTGTCAGGGCCCCACACAATCCTACTAACTTCGAGTTATTTATCAAATTAATAGATTCTTGAAAGTTTAATTTATACCTTCATTTTTAAGTCACTTAAATTTGGGCAAAATATGCACTTCTATATTCCTGGGGCAATAGCGGGCATTATTGTCTTTCAAGTATCCATCATCGCTCCGACGATGTTCAAAAAACTCAAGANTGAAGATTTTGGTANAGCAATTCGTTCTATTTGGCCAAAATTTTTCGCATTAATCTGCTTTCTAGCCTTTGCTAGCATCGGCGTTATGCTATCAAGTGGTGACGGAAATAATGTTCATCTAGGAATTTCTGGATTTACTTTGTTGGCTTCAGGAATCTGTTATGGGATAATCCCGGCAACTAACCGGGCAACTGACTCTGGAAATAGCAAGAAGTTTGACCTGCTGCACAAACTAAGTGTTTGGTTAACAGTAGCAATACTTCTCGCCAATATAGCATTTTTATTAGTCTGAAGTGGTAACTATGAATGTAAATAGGCCTCTAATGTATATGTCGCTGGCCATTATGATGGTAATGATTGCTACAACAGTACAAGCCGAATCAACCAATGCAGAGGCTAAGGAGTCATTCAATATGGCTGGCTATATATTCCTCGCAGTAGC
The DNA here is from genome assembly GCA_002726395.1 of Methanobacteriota archaeon. Taxonomy (GTDB): domain Archaea; phylum Thermoplasmatota; class Poseidoniia; order Poseidoniales; family Poseidoniaceae; genus MGIIa-L1. Next base: position 13,536 of record PBTA01000056.1, read on the forward strand.
CGGCTTTGGGTGGTTGTTTTTCTTGACCCTACTTGGTTCTGCAATTTACTTGATAGCGAAAAAGTCTCGACAATTATACGAACCAAAACACCCTGTTAGATGCAAATAACTTGTTATTAGAAATTAATCAAGGTNCTTTAAACAACCAAAATTTGGTGACACCATGAAGCACCTACTGTGGGCGACAATACTACTGTTGTTGACACCTCTTGCTTCGGCAGAGACATACCGCATTTCTGGTAAGGCAACTTATGCTGATAATTCAGCAGTATCACTTGGTTATGTCTACGTAAACTGCGAACAAGGTGCTTTTGAATGCTACCAATATCGCGGCACTGAAGCAATGACAAATGCCTATGGGGAGTTCACCATGGTAATTGATGCAGACTCAGAAGAAGATGGAATCGAGATACTTTTGACTCTCAAAGGTGAAAACTTCACACACATAATTGACTTAAGCAAACATCAAAACTCTCCTGAAGGTAAAGTCTATCAAAATTTAAAGTTACAGCAAAATCCAACTGCGTCAGGCGTGATGATGGGCTTTGGATGTTTCATTGTCCTATTTGTTGTGGCGTTTGTCTCAGTATTGTTGCGAACCGGCAGTCGTCTTTCGACTAAGCGAGGCAGACTTGAGTTCATGGGATACCGGCAAGCCAAACAACTCGAATGTCCCAAGTGTAAGGAAATGGTATTCCAACATGAACTTGTCAAACATTTGATTGTCGACCATGATTTAGATCCATTAGAAGCAGGAGAAATTACCGGCATGGTCATGCGACGATCTTGGTCTGAAGAGGAATAAACGAGGAATTCATCAACCTCCAACGATTCCGCCAATCTATGCGCATTAGTCACATCACACCGGATGGCAATGAAGCCTATGTTCACGAAGTACCTCAATTTGGTTTAGGAGTATTCTTAATGTCAGATGGTGGGGAATGTAAAGACTCTATTCTAACGGCTCTAGAAGCAGGCTACACCCACATTGACACCGCACGTGCATACAATAACGAGCACGAGGTTGGAAAAGCGGTTAGAGAATCAAACATTGAGCGTGAATCATTATTCATTACGACAAAGCTTCGTAGAGGCCATGCGACTGGTTACCAAGATACTATCGAACACTGCCAGAAGTCGTTGGAATTACTCAATATGGATTATATCGACCTATATCTAGTTCATGCGCCACCGGAAAATCCGGACCATCGCGCACCAGTGTGGCAAGCAATGGAATACTGCCTTGAACAAGGCTGGGTCAAAGCAATTGGCGTATCGAATTACGGTCCTAGTCACTTATCGGCCATGAAAGATTATGCAAAATATATGCCCAGTGTAAATCAGGTAGAATTCAATCCATGGCTGCAGCGCCCACACCTAAAGCAAGCTACTGAGGATGCAGGTGCCAAAGTAATGGCCTATTCCCCACTTGCTAGAGGGCACAAAGTTGACGACCCACAACTTGGCATGATTGCTGAGAAACTCGGATGTACTCCGGCCCAAGTTGCGATAAAGTTCTGTTATGATGAAGGTTGTATCACTATTCCAAAGTCAAGTAATCCAGCGCGCATTGTGGAAAATATTCAATCGCTAGATGTAGACATTTCTAGTCAATATGAGGCAATAAAATCGCTAGAATGCAATTATGTTTCTGGCTGGGACCCAACTACTGAACCTTGATTAAATCAGCTTAAGCAGATATGTAGGGCAAAGCCACAAAAGACAANNGNGNNAGGNTTANCCAATGTCNGNTAATTTTTGGGANACTAAACTCTCTGNNGANGCANCNNNCGGTAAGNNCGATAANAATCCAAAGAAATTAGATNTCTCGAANNNNAANGTGAAAATCAATGTNAAGTTAGAGGACTTCCCAGTAGGCTATTGGGATAGCGATAACGATGCCATACACATTGTCCAATGGTATAATGATAATCGAATGGCAGTTGAGGAAAAGAGTTTANATTTTTTCAAACAGAATACTGGAATTAAACTTGTGACCTCTAAAGCAGAGGCGCAGAAAATACTTGATTTAGCGGTTCAAACAATGCAAGAAGAGGGTGTAACTGTCTGGCGCCCACCAAGTTATGAGTTTGAAGAAGAGTCGGATAATACTATTCAACTCAATAATATTGAAACATTTCGTGGCTTAATTGGTGGCTGGGTTTTTGCAGGAATTTGGTTTACTATCTCCTTTTTGATTTTATTTCTTATTGGAGGACCTGCAATAGCAGATCTGGGGACTGGTGATTGGAATGCCACAGATGGAGTAATTACTTCCAGTGATGTACGCTCTTCAACCGACTCCGAAGGAGGTACAACATACTGTTTGGCGGTCGATTATGAATATACTTATGATGGGAAAACTTACTATGGTAACGTAGTAAGTTATAGTAAAGATAATTCATGCGATTCTTGGTCTAGAAATGCGGATGATGACTACCCAGAAGGCAAGGAAATCACAGTATATGTCAATCCAGACAATCCGTATGAAGCCGTACTTGAGCCGGGACTTTCTGGCGTAGATTTCGGAGTATGTTGTGTCTTACCATTTCCTCTAATTGGGATTTTTATGGTTGCTATGATGCTAAAATCCACCTTTAGAGTAGTATCTTCAAAGTTTAATAAAAACCGATGAAAAGATTCCTAATTTTATACCCAATCTATTGTAATTTATGCGGTTGATTTAGCACACGGTCGGGACAAACCAAAAAAACCACTAGACGAGGGATGAGAACATGTCAACTAATTTCTGGGATGCTAAAGTCGGCGATGAAGAAACCGCCTCGCGCTCTCTCCCGTCAGTTGAACAGGACCCGCTTTTAGTAGAAAATAAAGCAACTAAACCCCATTCTGATGCAGTACTGTTTAGCAATCCACTGGTGATTGATGTAGACGGGAACAAAATAGAACTCCCATTGGAAAGATCTAATGAATTGTCCGATCAAGTAATGAATTTAATTTTCAAATCCAAAAAATATTGCATGATAGAATTGGCTCCCGGAGAGAGATTTTTTCAGATGAATGTCCAAACAGCCGAGTTTGAACATTGGCTAGATGGCAACATAATTCACCAACAAAAAGGCGATATTGGGCAGGCCATGGGTTACCTTGAGTCGATAATTCCTGAAGATATTCCTAATGAAAATCCCATAACAACCGACAGTGTTTGGGCAGCAACTACTCCAAATAATGAAATTTCTACCTCGCAAAGAATCGTTCAAATGAGGGCAATAGATATTCAACAATTAGAACAATCAGGGCCCAAAGAGACACACCATTTCCCAAATATAGCGTCTATTGTTGTTGGGGGAGCTGCACTCTTTTTTGCTTTAATTTCACTGATCAATTGGGCAATTCTTCCACTGCTAATCACCGGTTTCATCTCCTTTATTGGATTGGCGATTGCCTATTCCGTACATACAAAAATAGACCATTACGTCAACGATTCTACCTTTGTCTGGTATAGGGGACAATCTGTAGATTTCATTTATCAAAAGCAATCCGGCGATAAAATACAACACTGGGAAGAAGTGAGTTATTCTACCGATTCAGAGGGTAGTACGACTTCAACCACAAGTTACCATTTTAGAATAATCGATTCTTCGGGCGGAGAATTATACGCAGCACAAGGTGCAGGCGGTGGTAGCTTTGGTCGCAACAATAGGGTGAAATTGACAAATTTGCTTAGCCTGCCAACAGGCAATGTAAGTAAAAGGACTGGCAAAATAAACTATCAAGATCCCGAATCATCGAATTATAATGTTGAAAAAGCAACTAATTCACTTGGAGTTTTAAGCAGATTTGCTTTATTCCCATTCATCATTTTTTTGATGTTTGGTTTTGGTATTGTACAAGATATTTTCCTAGGAGATGATTTTGACACCTATAATTATGAAATGCCAAACCGATGGTGCGATGAAAGCGTGAATTATCCTGTTACAGTGCCGCTTTATACCGCATCTGAAACAGCAATGCGTGGCTATGAGCCGAATAGAGAAGATGGCACGTATTCTGATATGGATTTGGTAATCAATGGCGGAATATGCACATATCGGTATAAAACGGGAGAATCAACCGCGTTTGAGTTTGAATATGAACTACAAGAGGTATCAGATATTGATGGGGTTAGCATGCTAGTTATGTTCCATCCAGGCGGCCAATCTGTTGGTTATTCAGGTATTGAAGTCTATACTATGGCTGATAACAGTACGCAATGGGTACAACAAACCGAGTCGCTCTACATGTATGGGGATTATGAGCGCTATGCTTCTCACGAATATTATCCAGATGAGTTTTATTTTGACCAGTGGTTTAGACATGCTTTTGATAATACGGTAGAGAATGTTTCTCATGTAAAAATCGTTACCGGTCATGCTGACCAATTGGGTGACAGGTCGGTCAGTTTCTCTGGATTAAGAGTTGATGCAGCGGGTGATTATGATTATCCCGATTATCGAATTTGTAGTGGAGAATGGGACGGCTTGTTTGAAAATTCAACTAGTGACATGATCCCGTGGTCGAGGTCAGATGGCGAACCATATCATTGTTGAATCAAAAATCTTTGATTGAGCCATATAGCATTATTTGTGTCCC
>PBTA01000057.1 GCA_002726395.1 Methanobacteriota archaeon
CAAAGGTGAGCCGGCAAAAGTAATTCATTTGATGGTAAATCCATTTTCTGGTAAAAAGCAAGGTGAGAAAATTGCCAAACAAGTTGCTGGTATGCTTAAGGAAAATGGGTTTTCAGTAACTATGCATTTGTCGACTTTTTCAGGTGATTTAATACAGCTTGCCGCAGGTCTGACCGCACATAATGATGATATTGTAGCTGTAGTTGGGGGGGATGGTAGTCTATCAGAAGTCGTCACTGGCTTAATGCAGGCTGGAAGTAACTGCCGAGTGGGCCTAATCCCTGCTGGAACTGGTAATTCGATGGCTAACGATCTAAGCATCAAGAGTACTGAAGATGCAGTGGCAAGAATTTGCGCTGGACATTACCAAACTCTAGATTTGGCCAAGGTCGACATGGTTGCTGGACTGCCAGGTAGTGAAGGTGGTGAATTAACTCGCTATAGTACCAATCTAGTTACTTGGGGGCTTGGGGTTGATTCTACTATTAAAGCGGAAAAGATGCGTTGGATGGGTCCTATGCGCTATGATGTTGGTATCTTAATGGCCATCATGGCTAACAATCGCCGAAATGCAAAACTTACCATCGACGGTCATGTGTTTGAAGACGACTTCACATTATTTTTGATACAAAATAGCCAGACTGGTGGCTCGCTACTTCCTTTAGCACCTGGTGCTTCACTAGATGATGGTAAAATGGATATTGGCATATTAAAGAAAATGAAACGAGGAGAAATTCTCAAAGCCTTTGGCCAGTTAAANAAAGAAGGCCGTCATGTATTTCATCCAAAGGTGGATTACCATCGATTCAAAACTCTTGAAATTGCCACTCCAAAGCCAACTGCNATTAATGTTGATGGTGAAAATATTGGTTCTACTCCGCTTAAAATGGAAGTTATGCAAGGTGCATTAAAAATAATTCATACTTCATAAAGAGAAATTTGAGAAGTCCTCATCTTCTTCAAATGACTCTTGGTGAACCTTTTCTTCGTGTTGTGGCTCAGGCTCGACTTGGGTTGGCTCAGGCTTAGCCGCTTTACGCTTCTTTGTCGCCCGTCGTTTCTTGACTGGAGCAGGGGCTTTGGGCGCAGATGATTCTTTGCGGACGCTGCCGGTGAAGTGCTCGGTCTTTTTCCGTGCTGGCTCACTTGAAACTACATTGCTAACTGGNGAGCTTGTCCGAGTTGATGTGGGTGGTGTCCAAGTTTCTTCTTGAACTGCTGGTTTGCTACTCATGGCCTGTTGCTCTAATTTAATCGCTTCCTGACTAACCACTACTGATGAAGACTTGCTGCCGAATTCTTGAGGCCCATCATCATCTGGACCAGACGAAAGAGCACTATCCAAATCAAAACCGGCTATTGGTCCAGCATCGGCTTTTGATTTNCCGGGNGGTTTACGCTGTTTCTTTTCCTCACGGTCTTGTTTNTCTTGCTGNCGTTTNCGTTCTGTGGGAGAAATGTTNCCTGATTTTTTATCACGNCGAAGATCGGAAGCAACTTTCTTAATTTTCGCTAACCCTTCATCACCAAGCAAAATTTTCATGGTCTCTTTGGCTCCTTGCCTGACGATCATTTGTGACAGTATGAACATGCCAACTGCGCCGCCTATCCCGACAATTAAGAAGAATAGAATGAAGCCAGACCTGCCCAAGAATGGCATGTCGCCATTTTTCCATTCGTCATCAGAATTGCCACTGGCACTAATTACCTCGCCATTTAATTCAATTTTATCGACTAACACGTATACCGATTGGAGGTTATTGACTCCAACATTTAGGACACACTCATCATTCACAGAGTGGCTATAAGATGCATTGCCAGCTTTGTAATAACCCGTAGTTTGTAATTTACCATCAATAGTAAAAGCACTACCGTTAACCAAAGTTGGACTGATTAGATAGCCATGAATAGTTATTGGTTTATGCCATTCAGTTAACGCTTTAAAGCCGTCATTCAAGTTTTCAGTAGTTGGAATGAGGCCTAGAATGTACCAATCTGATTCACTATCTTGGTCGATTTGATCTAAATCTACTGTCCCCGCTCTGGTTTCTGGCATCAATGGAACATTCCATTGCGTTAACTCGATTCTCGCTCCTTCGCCGTCTTTGACATTATTAGCATCAGCCTTTGACATTGCTTGGATAGCAACCGCAGCAGTTACTGCAGTATCCATTCCACTTGCTCCATCGATTGGGTCGTGAGACTCATATAACNTACTGGCAGATAAGAAACCAGAGAATTTAATTCGATTGCTAGCATTTTTACTTGGATAAATCTCTTCACCAACGTTACAACCAATTGGCGATAAGTCGTTAAAAGATGATTCACCGTCACCTAGATTAGTAGTTATTGATGCTTCACTAGAAGAGAAATCAACATCGATACCATTGCTGCCCCACTCTGCAGTATTACCACCTAAACATCCAGCAAACAACAAAGTTGNGACCAGTAACAGGGCAAGGCGCGCGCTCCGCATATACCTANGAGAGGGGATTTAGTTTGAGAACTCTTCCATTAACTAAACGGATTAGAAAACAATATTTTGGCGCAGAGAGAGGGATTCGAACCCCCGTGTCTTACGACAGTGGATTTCAAGTCCACCGCAATACCGGGCTATGCGATCTCTGCAATATGTTTGCGCAGATATTCCTCTTTCTAGTCTTTTGCCCTAATTAGCAAAATGAGTTATGGTGACTCATTAGTTTGTTTACGGCCAATTCTAACGGCTGCTAGAGAGATTGCGGCAATACTGGCGATGGTTGTGAAGCCGGGGATAGAGTCACTATCTGTGTCGACCAATCCATCATTCTCAACCACAGCTCTAACATCGGAAATGAACTCTTCAGCATTCCAGTTATCTCCAGTCCAAGCCACTACCGGCTTTCTTTCAGTATCAAGGATGAAAGTTGTTGTTGAGTGGCCAACATTGTATTCTTCTACAATATCTACTTGGACACATGAAAGCATAGTGCCCTCTGCCCATTCATAGCCATCATCACACATGCAGTGTTTGCCTGAACCGCTGCCCATTTCCCAACCATTACCATTACACTCTTCTTGGTCATCTTCAACAAATACTCCNGGGATTGGGATTGTTGAATCCGCGGTGGTGTTTGGNGCCCAAGCAAGATAAGAGGGGGATTCAATAGAATCCATACCAACTGCACTGGCTTGCCAGTTNATTGCTGTCTCATTCCATTCATGTAGTTCCCACAACCATGAATCATTGTCAGCCGCTGGGTCTTCTTGGCCTACCGATTCGAGATAATGACCATATTGTGAATGGGGTGCAGAGAATTCAATTCCTGCACCATCGAAGGCCGCTGAGGTCAAATGCCAACCGTTTGAATTGTTGATTTGTTGAAACGCTGTGGTATTATCGGGATATATCAGGGACACTGATGAATTGTCCAAGTCTGGTGTCATGAGTAAGGTCGCATCTGCTGTTGAAGCCATCCAAGCGATGTTCTTGCTAGTTGGCGTTGTTACCGAGTCGACACCTAACATGGAACCTTCCCAAGCCTGTCCACTAGTGTTGTAAGTCATCAACTTCCAATCCCAAGAATTGTCTGATGGTGCTTCAATTCCATCAATGCCGCTTACAAATGTACCATATTCTGGATGAGTTGAATAATTTAGTTCCCAACCTGCTTCAAACGCAGCAAACTTAGTTGTTGACCAAGCGCTTGGTGTGTTCATTAGTTCTGTTGCAACGCCAGTATTATTGACCAACATAACTGTTGAATCCTCGGCTTGGTGACCGTTGATATCACCAATGTGAGCCTCGATAACGTTCTTTTGCACAACAAGACCAAAATTAGCGTAGATACTCTCCATATCNGCTAAATCACCAGTAAGGTGTGACCAATTGACTTTGTGCAACTCAGTATATTGCTTCAAGCGTTCTGGAGTATCGAATTCAGGATCTACTGAAATCGATATAATGGAGACATGTTCTTCATAATCAGCGCCAATGCCTGATTCAACCGATCGTAATAATTGAGTTATAACTGGACAAACATCAGGACATCGTGTGAAAACAAATGCTACCACAACAACATCACCTCTGGAATCAGTAAGGTTCACGTTCTGATTATTTTGATCGATTAAGCTGAAATCCTCAACGGGTGGTCTAGAAAGTTGGTAGCCCTTGAATGCGGTGGCAGCCGGTATCGCTGAGGTAATGAATAGCGACACAACTAACAGTGCAAACAGTGACTTCTTTGACATCATGACATCTCCTATGGCGGAGTGTATATGAATTCTCCTTTTAGATATGTGAGATGTGCTCATCTAGAAGTAGCATAGTCCCAATCGGGAGTGCACCATGATGGCAATTCAGTNATTGCTTCTGGGTTGGAAAGACCAATACCCCAAAGCATCAACAATACAAATAATACAGGGAATAAAGCAGTTCTGGTGTAAATTCTTGGATCGCCTTTCAAGTGCATAAAATAGGCCGCAATTCCATAGCCTTTGACGATTCCAACGACCACCAAGATTGTCCATACGGCAAATCGAGATATTTTTATTTCGGTTCCAGGTACTGTTTCAAAAAATACTGCCCCAACCTCAAATAAAGTAAAGAACATCAGAACAATGAAATTCCAGAAGTAAATGTCCTGGTTGCCTGGAAGACGCTCGACGATTGATTCGATTATTCCTGTTGTTTCATGTTCGCCCATTTTATCACCTCAATACAAATAGAATGCCGGGAAGATAACTACCCAGGCCAAATCGACAAAGTGCCAGTACAAACCGAAATATTCGATCCCTTGGCCATTGTCCTCATCGTATCCAATAGTATCTGCCTTGAATACCAAATAGAGCATAATCAGCAATCCGGCGAAAACGTGCGCTCCGTGAGCGCCTGTTGCCACGTAGAATATTGAACCTTGAGAGGTTCCAACTGTGAAACCTTCTGCCACTAGATGGCTCCATTCTACTAACTTTAGAACAATAAACATCGAACCAAGAAGTAGAGTGGCTATTAGATAATTTCTAACTGCGGTCTTCTTGTCAGGCAGTAGATGCCTTAGAACTCCTTTTGGTGCTTCCCAATCTTTTGCCTTAGCAGTCTTGAGAGCGAGTACGATGGTGTATGAAGAGATAATTAGCGCAAAGGTGTTTACTGCTCCGGGCAACATTGTCCAGAAGTCACCAGTACCNGCAGCACCACCAGGTCGTAGGTAATCTGATGCAGTCATGACTACATCGCCAGTAACATGTTCTCCAGCATTAAACAAATCAATCTGGCTTTGACTAACACAGCCCTCTACAGGTTTGCCATTTTCTAAGCCATTGTCAAAGGCCCACTTTGTACACCATTCGGTTCTAACTCTAAGATATGAAGAAAAGAAGGTCGCGAAAACCATAACCTCAGACATAATGAACACCCAAAGTCCGGCTTTTCTGATATGTTCACCTTCAAATGGTGCGGAAGTAGCAATTTGTTCACCGTGTCCAATAAATGGTAGGTCTTCTCGCCACCAGTTTGCTATACCAATCATAATGATTGTCAGACCAATCATGCTTAGCAATAAGTTACCTGCTTCAAAGGTACCACCTTGTGACAGTAACGGCCTAAGCCCCTCAACGAAATCTGGGAATCCCATTAGGAATAATAACACACCAAAACAGAAAATGATTGGTGATGCTGAACCATGATGTTCGTCATGATGGTCATCANCATGATGGTCGCCGTGACTTTCNTCTTCTTGAGGTTGGATGGTATTAATAAANCCTCCAACACCCAGAAATACTGCATAAATGATACTGATGACCATAATGGTCACCCCTGCTACCCAGTAGGTTAGATAGGAGAGGTGTGCATCTATTTCTTCATGATGTAGATGATCTAATTCCGATTGNGATACGGTTGGATCTTCCATAGCTTGGTAATATGTTTCTTTTGCATCATCATAGGCATCATGCTTGATACTACCGACACCTAACCCTAGAGCAGCAAACGCGACTATCCCAATAGTTACTATTGCTCCTGCCATTAGAATTGCTCTGCCCCAAACGGAGTTTTTGACATGGTTACCATGAGCACTCATTCTTCAGCCCCCTTGGGTTTAGCAGTCCACAGTTTATCTGCCACTGTTTTCTTGTCTGGATGTTCATGATGCCCATACAGTTCATTCATGTCACCCTGAGTCGGGATATCATGGAATGACGGTGTTGGTGGTGGTGAGGAAGTNGACCATTCTAATGACCAGCCACCCCACGGGTCTTTACCAACAGGCTCACCATTACGGCGGGAACTGAAGATATTCCAAACTAGTAGCAATTGGCTTAATCCAAAGATGAANGCGAATATACTGACGGCTAAGTTGTACTCAGCAAATCCAGTTTCTTCAAGATAAGAATGCGTTCTTCTCGGCATGCCGTTAATTCCCAGTTGATGCATTGGCCAGAACGCAGCATTGTAAGAAGAGAATCCAATTAGGAAGTGCCACAGACCAAGTTTCTCGTTGAGTTTACGTCCAGTAACCTTAGGGTACCAGTAGTAAACTCCAGACAGAATACCGAAGACTGTTCCGCCGATGAAAACATAGTGGAAGTGGGCGACTACGAAGTATGAATCGTGGAAGTGTACATCTAATCCAGCAACTGGGAAGAACATTCCTGAAATACCTCCAAGAGTAAAGGTTACCAAGAAGCCCAGAGACCAAAGGGTGTGGGTTTTCATAACAAGGCTACCACCCCAAATGGTAGCCAACCAGTTGAATATTTTCGCCCCCGTCGGTATGGCAACAGCCATGGTAGTAATCATGAACGCGGCTCGCCAAAATGCATCCATACCAGAGGTTAGCATGTGGTGTCCCCAGACGATAAATCCGACAATTCCAATACCGGCCATGGCAAATACCATCGATTTGTAGCCAAAGATAGACCTTCTAGCACTNGTNGCAAGAACTTCTGATACNATTCCGAATGCTGGAATAATAACTACGTATACTTCAGGATGGCCAAAGAACCAGAACAAATGCTGGAACAGCAAGCTGTCGCCACCACTGGTAAAGAATACCGTGCCAATTGTGTGATCAAATAATAAGAATACCAAACCAATAACCAAGGCAGGCAGTGACATGTACAGCATGAATACACTGACAAATACTGACCAGGTGAATAGTGGCATCTTCATCCATGTGACACCTGGAGCACGCATAGTAAACACGGTGGTAATGAAATTCACACCTCCTAGTGTGGATGATGCCCCAAGCATGAGCATTCCCGATAAGAACGCCGTGGTACCTAAGTTAGAACCATACTGAGAGAGACCTTCGCCCAAATTGGCTTCAGTCAGTGACGAATATGGCGGGTACATGACCCAAGTAATGTCGGCTGCTTCACCAGACCAAATCCCTGTGTAAATTAGTGGACTTGAAAACACTAGTAGCCACAATCCCATAGCATTGATTCTTGGGAAAGCTAAATCCTTAGCACCGATTTGAAGGGGCAAGACGTAGTTCATGAAACCGGCAATCATCGGCATGGCCGCCAAGAAAATCATGGTAGTACCGTGAAGAGTNAAGAATGAGTTGTATTCTGTTTCAGTTAGGAAAGTGTTCTCTGGCACTGCAAGTTGTATCCTAAACAACAGAGCGAGAAAACCACCAACAAGGAAGAAGAAAAATCCGTACAAGAAATACATGATACCGACTTCTTTGTGGTCAGTAGTTGTTAGCCAAGGCTTCATGTAAGCCCAGAAGTTGTAAATTCCGAAGGTCTCAGGTGACCTTGAGTAGTAAACCCACATTACGCCCAAGAGAATCAAACCAAGTGCTANACCAACTGCNGTTAGCAGAAGCACCAGTGCTCTGACACTAGGNGCCATTTCACCAGCATTAATTCCGGCAATAGTTGCCTCATAGGTGTTCCACATATCGCCGTTAAAACCGTCGCCACCGTTNACTGCATTACCGTANATAGTGAATTCNACAAATTGGCTNTCATCAGCAGGAGCGGNCCATTCAAAGTCCCANGTTCGNANTGNNTTTCCTTCTGTAGTNTGNGTCAATCCGCCATCCATTTCATGGCTCAATGTTGGGTCTACTGATGTGACAGCCCCCTTGGAGGCTAGGATTCTAAACCCGCCTGCACGGCCATTCCAAGGATCTGCTCCCTCGGTGCTTCCGTCGTTGTAAAGTGTCATTACGTCATTAGTTACCGTAACTGTGAATGTGTAGGTTTCACTAGCATTATAATTTTCTGGCAGGCCGATAACTGATACAACTGTATCGGATGATGGTCCTCCGTGGCAAGAACAACCATTGTCACCTGCTGAACCAATACCCGAAGGTGCGGCGTCAAATTGAGGAACCATTACTAGCGAAATTAGCACTAGGGATAGAAGAGCAATGGTTCTGGTACGCATTAATTAGAGCCCCCTACTTTCTGGACGCCGGTATCCGTGTCACAGAAATCTAGTCCATTTTGAATCGGAGCGACAACATCGACATTGCCAATCATCTTTGAATGATCAAGCCCACAATATTCAGCACAGCGAATGTTGAAAGTGCCTGGATCATCGGGCCAAAACCACATCATTGTGCCACCTTCAAGACCGGGCACAAGGTCTTCTTTAACACCCCATTCAGGCAGCCAAAATGAATGTTGAACACCCCAGTAAGTGCTGTTTAAATCACTGTAATCTGAGGTATATGAAAACAGATTCAACACTACTTTTTCATCACAGGGAACAATCAAATGATCTCCTGCTGCAGTGGATAATTTATGGTTGATAGGAATGTGTCCCCAAGAATGCAATTCATTGCCATCAGCATCCAGCACCATAACGGAAGCTGCAACAAAGCGATTGAATGCTGAGTCAATTTGTGTCGAGCCCCCGGCAGTGAATAGTTCGTAATTTGTGGCTGCGCCATCAACAACTACCGTCATATTGACTGCATTGGGATTGCCTGAGTGTTGTATGGTTAGGTTATCTCCCCAATTTACATCTATTCCAGACACTCGCACATCGTCTTGCCAAGTTAGTTCCTCTTTGTAATTAAATTCCCAAAACCATTGTTGGCCGATTATTTCCATATCGAAGGCTTCTTCTTCGTCAGGTATAACCCAAACAGCTGTGTTAGAAGACAAGGCAAGAACGACTAGCCAAACAACGATTATTGTTGGAACTACGTAGAATAAAACTTCGATTTTGGTGTTGTGCCGATCTACTGGGAATGAGCCTACCACTATGTGGTCGATTTCAGTGGTATCTGGAACAATACTTGCACGGTACCTAATCATTGCATAGAGAAGCCACGCGAAGGTGAAAATACCAACGATGATGCCCCAAAACAGAAATTTTTCATAAAGTACTGAAAAAACGGTATCCTCTGCCACCATTGACATCACCCAGTTTAACCGCCCGAGTAGTAGCCCTTAAGGATTTGTCGAATATTGTTGCTGGCTACATGTTTTACAACATCCTTTGATGCCTAGCAGTACATCATTTATCAGCATAGTATATGAATCTTAGTTTTTCCTTTGCAAATCCCCTCCGACAGTAAAAATTACGACACTTTATCGACTTGATTATTCTGAACAGATTTGTGGGTTTTTTGGATGTTTCAAAATGTTTCCAAATGACTCTCGACGGTCAGGCTATTTTGAATGTCAAAGTTCAACCTGCGGCAAAAGAAGAAGGCATAATCGGATACAATGAATGGAATGGCGAGCTAAAAATAGCCGTCAAGGCAATTGCTGAGGGTGGTAAAGCAAATAAAGCGCTAATTCATG
>PBTA01000058.1 GCA_002726395.1 Methanobacteriota archaeon
TCGTCTTAATTGGCGCAGTAGTCACTGATTCCTCATTCATTGCTCCAGTTATTGCAGTTCACCTCATTTCGTTTATTGTCGGTGTCTTTTGGGCGTCCAATACCCTATTCGTTGGTCTTTGGCGTCCATGTCCANCCGTGTTGCGGTATACATTTCAATTGGGCGGACTGAAAAATAATTTTTACTGGTCTTCAAAGCATGGTACCCTATGCTTTGATTNAAGGGACTAATAGAACTTGGTGGTCAGTTAACTCATAGTAATTCGTCGAGGAAAGAAACATCAATATTTGATTGGGTTTGGGTGTTTTTCATATCGACTTCAGTACCGATNTAATTCGGTTGTTCCTGGCCAAGATTTGATTGCTGAACAGGTAGATGGGTATATTGGTTCGGAGTAGGTTGAACCGGCTGCGGCAGTGGCGGTAGAGGGATTACCGGCGGGGCCATTCCTGCAGGCAATGGAGGTAGTGTTTGCAAGCCTGGTATTGTATTAGTTTGAGGTAAGTAGTTTGGTGTAATTTGCTGTGGAGGNGATTGTACAGGCGAAGTCATCTCACCATACTGAGACTGTCCCTCTATTCCCCAAGTGGAATCTTGTATTTCCCAAGCATTGGCTAAATCTGAGCGCCCTCGCCGACTAATTGACAATGTTACAATTGTTACGAGTATTATCAAAGCAATGCCTGCGATAATTAAATTTCGAGCACTCAAAACTGATTCAAGGCTTAATGCATCGTTGTTATTTTCCGATGGAGCTGCTTGACTAGCATTGATTCGAACAGATGTTACCACTTTTTTGATGTTCTCATTATCAAACGGAGTAACAGAAACATACCAATTGGAATTGTTAGAAAGAAGTTCATAATTCTCATTTGTTATAGTGAAACTTACACTTGAAATTTGGTCGCCAACAAGCTCTGCTTCANTAATTTCTGAGAATTCCTCAGCAGCAATGTGAACTTGATATCCTTGGATGTCTCCAGTCGTAACTTGATCCCAAGACACCAGTATATTCTGATTATCAACCCAAGACAGAGTAATTGCTTCAATGCTCGGTAGGTTATTACCATCATTTGCAAATCCGTTATCAATTGATTGTATTGACGCTGTGACGAGGTCTGTTGTTATTGAGTTTCCAGAAAAATCTACCGGGACAACAGCAACCCAAACTGTTAGGTCAGGGGAAACGGGGGTATCTCCTTCCAGTAGACTGATTGTCAGTGGAAATTCAGGAACAGATTCTGTTACCATGACAGGACTGGATGGTCCGTTAAATAATGCGCCAATATCGGTAAATTTGTATGGTGCTGCATAGATTTGATATTCTAAAACATCACCNGAAGTTGATAATTCGAATTCAAGATTTACGCCTGTTCCATCGTCTAGAGGTCGGTCTTGCAAAGTGAGGTTGTCAATTCTTTGGGGTGCTATATCATCTTGCAAATTATTTATTGGAGTGACACTTGGACTTTGTAGTTCACTCAAGTATGCCTCTCCATCGCTATTATGCACTGTAACGGTTACATACAATTTGGTATTTGATTGTATCAAACCAGGCATGTTGATTGTATCTCCCGACACATCAGTTGAGTAATACAGACCGTTATTGGCTGTAAGAGTAATTGGATTTTTATCTTCATCATCTGATTGTTTGTCAATGACAATACAACCACATGTTTCCNGATTAGTTCCATATTCGTCAAANAGTAAAGCAACATTGTCTAGAGGTCGGTCAGCTATCCAAACTGTGTAGTACCCAAACTCATCAGAATCCGAAACCGACCAAGTAATATCAATCGAGGTTCCTTGGTCGTTGGGTGTGTCAAAGACGACAATATTTGTAATGCGTTCAGGGGGCAAATCCTCGCCGTTAATATTATCTAATGGTGTAGCAGTAACAACTTCAACACTTGAGCGTTGCGAGTTAAGATACTCATCAAAGACTATTACCCCTATGTAATATTCATGACCGTCAACCAACGGAGCACCATCAAAGTCGGACAGTATGGTCGAATTAACTGAGCAATCGGCAATTATTTTGGATGCTGTGAATCCATCTACAGAGGTTGGCTCAGTTGAAAATTCGACATCAGTAATTATGAATATTTGATAGAAAGCACAATCCACGGAATTAGATACATCCCATCTAACCGTAATTCTTCCACCGCTGTCTTCCGGCGTATCTATCGCAAATACGTTGTTTAGCGGTGCTGGTGGAAGGCCGTTATCGTCACCACCGGGGGCAATCACTGGGCCGATGATGGTTGCATTTTCAGTATCTTCATTACCTCCTTCATCGATGCAAGTGAATCCAAGCCAATATAGCACCCCACTTTCAACGGTAAGTGTGGTTGTATTTCCGTCAATAACTGGCAGGGCCAATTGCGATACCGTGTTCGCCGTAACTTCGTTGCTATTGAACGATTCCAGAATGTAAATTCCAGTTTGAGTTGTATCTAATGCCGTACATCCAGCCCATTCCAAACTAAGTTCGCCTTCCTGGCCATCTTCGAAAGGAACTGCTGTAGCCCAAGCAGGTGGTATAGGGACTTCATCGCTTGTTACTAATGGTCCGGCAATTGGACTTGGTACTCCATACCTTCCATCTTGGTATTCTACAACAATCACTGCATAGTATTCAGTCCCATCAATAATCGGATCACCGTTGGCAGTAGTTGTTACTGCAACAGTACTAGTATACGATAACTTGGAGGCATCGGCTATTCGTCCTTCAAAACTAATTTCTGAAACTAGTTCGTCCCAAGGCCCCTCATTGACGAAAATATGGTATGCTTTGAAATCGATGTCCGGGACTATTGACCATTCAAAACTCAATGCACTGCCGCCATCGTCTGGGCGATCGTATGCGTCGGTGATGACCACTGGTGTATCTTTGCGGACCCAATCGTATGTTAGGCGAATCTCCATGCTCCCGTCTTCCTCAGAAAGAAGTTTTAGTGGAACATAGCGTGTTCTGTTGATAATTTGGCCATTATCAATAGCAAATTGTAACATTTCATTTATACTTGCAGTATCAGAGATGTTGATTACTGCATCGTAATTTAATAGAACGGTTTTGGCCCATACAGGAGTGTTGGAGTCCGGGGAACTCAGTGCTAGTGGTATGTATTGGAATGAGGCTCCATTGGCATCGATAGAACCGAGAGATGAGTCGAGAATCAAAGGATTTTGTGTGTCAATTAGTTTAATTTCGTAACCTGGATGAGCCATATTTCCTATATTGAATACTTGACCGTTAATACTAGCAAACAAAGGGTCTGCAGAACGAGCCTGACCGTCTTCTATGACTTCAAAGGCCTTGTTCCATCCGAACAAGCCGTCGTCCCGAGAAGCTAGCCAGAAGCCAGTTGGGCCTACNGCAACATTTTGTGGATTTGGTACAACAAATGATTTCAGGAGTGTGTGAGAGGTGTTTCTAGCCTCGACAATGGAGATGCTAGAACTGCCTCGCAGTATCAAATGTACACCGTCTGATTCCATGTCCCTTATGGGCCAAGAAGGCACATCTGCACGTGAAATGCCAGCNATAAATTGGTCGGTCAGTCCATTGTAATGAGTGAGGCTTCCGGTGTCTGTGGCGATGTGAACCCCTCCATAATCAGCGGTAACCGAGGTGACAATGTTTGATGGCAACTGATCAAACCGGTGCGTTGAGACTACATTGTTCGAAGATATGTCCACCACTGATAGCCCTGGGCGGTCACCTAACGCAGCATCATGAACAGCAATCAACCAAGTGCCTTGATTCGCACTGTTATAGCTGCCGAACGATGCAACAGAATTACCCAATAACCCATCTGATTGCCTCAATGTGGTGGAAGCACCGTTGCTTGGAATGTACTGCGTCATACCCGAGAGGCTGGCCACGAATAGGGTATTGGACGCCCAAAAGACATCACTAACGAATGAATCCGGTAACCCGTCTGCAATTGTGAGTGGATTCTCCCACGCACTGGCGGTGAAATTCCACTGCCCAATTCCGCTTGTTGTGGCAATGAACAACGAGTCCGAACTGAATGTGAATCCCTGAATGGCGTTTGATGGAAGTCCAGCCAATAATTTACCCGCAGTGAATTGTTGTGAGGTTAGGTCAAATGATTGCACGCCGGACGAGGTGGTTGCTGAACCCAGCAATCCAATGATGAGTACCTCTACGCCAGATGAATCAACTGTCTTGGCAAGGCCTGCTTGATTGTCGTGCTGTGCCCCGGTCATCTTGATGAAATCGCCGATGTTTCTATCGAGTTTCAAGAGACCACTGCCAGTTGTCGTGACGTACAGATCTGTTCCATTGAGCAATACATCGGTGGTCACAGCGCCGATGGGTGTCGACCAACCATTCATCCATTCAATCCCGCCAGAGGTGTTGTATTCACCTTTCAGAATGCCTCCTTCTGTGGCCACCCAGAGTGTGTTGCCATCTCCTTCCATTGACGCGATGTTCCCGCTCGGTATCAAAGCATATTGGAGGTGTATGCCGAATCCAGATGCGTTATACTTGAGAATCGAGTTGACCCCAGTTGAGCCACCTGCTCGTGCAAGATGTAGTTCCCCGCCCGTATACTGGAAACTGGTTACGGCGGTTCTCAACGGAGCATCNAGGACTTGTCCCGTAAATGTGGAGTTGGTTTGGAGATATGAAAAGCTGGTTGTCGCGGTCACGGTGAAACCAAAGGTTCCCGTACTGATGAACAACATTCCATCTGAATGGTACAACCCATCACCGCTAATCACATCTGAGGTGAGGCCGTTGGCGTTTTGCGAGATTGTGGTGAGCCATCGGCTATTTTGAGTGTCGTACCTCGAGATTGGAAGGTCGGCGTTCGAGGGGCCTTTGCCGTTGTAACCCACATACAATATGTCGTCATCATCGCATGCAAGGGCGGAGACCTTGTTGTTCTCAATGCCGGTCGGGAAAGACACACCACCCCAACTCCTCACAGCGGTTAACGTCGAGAGATCGAAGGCAGATAGACCGCCATTGGTATTCCAAAACCCAGCGAAAAGATAGGTTCCACACAGGGTCATCGAAAACGGAATGCCGCGCGGTATGTTGGTCGTACCTGTCTGATAGGATGTCCATGTGCCATCCAATTCCAAGAAAGCGATGAAATATTTCGGGACGAAGGGATTTTGATCAGAAATGCCGATGGCAAGTATCGAGCCATCGGTCCACAGTTCGTAGATGATGTCCCCTGTTGAGCCTGGCAAACCATTTCCTGACGTCCAAGTTGCTTCCCACTGGAAGGAGGTTTCGTTGAAACGCTGCACTCCATTTTCAGTAGCAAATAAGATCCTCCCATCGTATTCAATAATTTCAACGACGGTTGAAACGTTATCCCAGAAGCCGATGCTGGTGCCGTTTGGCGCGTATACTTCAACGCCAGTGTTGCCCCAACTCACCCACGAATGCCCAGTTGATGAATTGAAGTATGAGACAACATCAATTGAGCCTGACGAGTTGATGGTCGTGTTCCATACTTGATTGGCAAGATCGTATTGGACGAGACCTCCTACATCAGTCGTGCTGATTTGACCAAAATTGCCGATTGTGCTCTTNACAATCAACAAACTTGCAACCAAAGTGTCTCCGTTAATTTCCATACTCGAAATAAAGCCAGTCTGATTGCCCAATGCAGTCCCTGCATCAAGTGGAGCATTGCTTGTTGAATTGATGATATCGTACGAGAAAATGTTGTCAGAAGNATCCTTGAGATGATAGTACAATGTGTTTCCGTACATGNTTAAATCGTGGGCATTGTTGACTGCCAAACTTTGTGATACTTGACCTGTCGATGTGTTGACCAGTCTGAAAAATTGAGGTCCGGCAACCCACAAACCTCGATTCGCAACATCTCCGATCATTCCGGTAATTTGTATGTTTCCATTTGCGCCAAGTACGCTATCGCCCCATGTGGTGAGCCATTCTTCGTTGGTGATGTCCCAGCGGGCAACGCCGATGCCAGAGAGGCCGATGTAAGCAACATCGTCAATCACGATGACTTCAGCGTCTGCACTTTCATCGTCAGTTGTCCAAGTGTCAACAACTGTCATTGTTGTCTTGTCAATGAGGTAGACGCCATTGTTGGTGCCGGCAAAGATTGTTGTGCTGTTGACAGCAACTTCAGTCACTTGCCGAACACCAGACGAAAATGCGTTGCATGTTGGGACAGAAACGAAATTTCCTGACAGGCTGTACTTGCAAAGCCCTATGCTCGTCCCAGCATACATAGTGTTGCCATCGAGTTCAAAATCATAGAACCGTTGTGGGCGTTCGTAAAAACCTCCTTCAAGCAATTTTGTAGCCGTTGTTCCGTCCCAAATCCACGCGCCGCTATCGGTTCCGATCCACAAATCGCTCCCGCTGGCTTCAACAGAGTAGACATTGTCGTTCGTAATTCCGGTGGTCGTACTGCTCAAAGTTGACAAGGATTGGCNGGTAACGATGTCTTTTCGAGCCACGCCAAACCCTTCAATTCCCATGTTCATCGTTGTACCAATAACTGCTACTTGGGCATAATTTAGACGGCTTGACGAGGTCGAGCCCCATGTGTCAATGAAGGTGTTGTTTGCGAGATCGTATCGCTGCAATCCTTCATCTGTTGCGATGAAGCCGACACCCCCATAGATTGCGACATCGTAGTTGAGAACAAATGACTCCTGTATTCGGGTTGGGTTGTTTGTGCTTGTAGCATCCGCTGTCGCCGTGTACACACCGTAAGGTTGAACGAACATGATTTCACACCCTTGTGTGGTGGTACAGTCTCCGGTTGAATCGATATCATAGATCGCCAGTGTGCCTCCAAGGTTTCCATATTCATTTCCTGCAGGAATGTTGCCTCGGATAGTGCCATTTTCAACCAGATAGATGCCNTTAGTGTAGGTTCCTGCCAAGATGGTATCTCCTGCTCGAGCNAGCGTGTAAACATAATCATTGATAACAATTGGTTCGAGCCAAACTGACGCAACAAGGTCAAATCGCTCAACTACTTTGGAGAAGAAACCCGCACCATACAAAATACCGTCGTATTCTAGAACATCATTGATGTCGCTGTCAAATGGTCCAGTGGCGAACAGAATTTCATCCAGTAAGTTGCTTCGAACATCTGCCTCTATCAACATCAATTTACCGTTGCCGTTTGTTGCAATGTGGACATCGGTCGAGGGTGACCGAGAACCAATGCTACTCCAAGGTATGAGGGTAAGTGAGGAGGATTCGGTTAAATTCATTGAATTTAGTTCCACAGGTGTAGGAAATGTGCTACTAATCATATCATATCGAACAAGTTTATCGCCTGAGAGAATGTGTAGGACATTTTGATTTAACGCCATATCATAAACAGAGTCAGATGGTAGAAAATTACCTGAATTCCATGTGGAAAGCCAATTCCCAGAGTTATAATTGAGTCGAGCAATACCACTGTCTGGGGAGGCAAAGAGTAGTAGCGAACCCATTGTTTCTATCCTTGTTATCGTGTCGCTGTGCAACACATTTTGGAACGAATTAGACGACCATTGAGACAAGGGTTGTTCGAGGTTAGAATCGTAACGAGCAACACCATTATCTGTTGCCAAGTAAATCACATCGCTTTGCTCGTGTATATCATTTACTCTGGTTATTCCAGAAAATGTAGTTGTAGTTTCAGCCGACGCCTTGAGGTTCCAAACTGATGCTGCCAGATCTAATTCATAGAGCGACCCGTTTTCATATGCAACATAGATTCCTGAGTCTAATACCTTAAATGCAGCGAGCACTCCATTGCTAATAGCCGGTAAACCTGACTGTAAAGTGCCGTTATTTCTATCGATTATCTTAAAATTGCCGCTAGACAGTGCAATGTGTACATTGCCATTGGGCCCTACATCCATGCCAACAACATCTCCAAGATTACGATTAAAAGAGAAACTATCTACAATTTCAGGATTATTATTAGCGTCTATTACATACACTGCGTTACCTGTGCTGAGATACAACTGGCCGTCATCAGGATGCTGAGTTGAGTGAAAATCAGTAATATCAACTTGGTCAAAAAAGGCAATGGGGTCTGAAGGTGCTAGGGCCTCAAGGGTTAGCTCAGTAATAGTGGCGCTGGATGGAAGGGTCCAGCCAGCACCCGTTGCGCTGTTTGGTGCTAGCCTGTCTGCATAGGGGTTCAATCCGTCAAATGAATCCAATGCGCCCAATTTTCCATATCCACTGAAATCAAAGAACCGGTCTCCTGTATCTTGGGATACAAGTAACGGTGAATCGATAGAGAGGCCGTTTGAACCGTTTACGTGAACTTGGAGGCTAATGTTGGATATTTCCGCCCCGGGTGCAAATTCAAGGTTCCAGTTGGCATATGATTGGGAGTTAGTCGTAGAATCATTG
This sequence comes from Methanobacteriota archaeon, assembly GCA_002726395.1. Classification (GTDB taxonomy): domain Archaea; phylum Thermoplasmatota; class Poseidoniia; order Poseidoniales; family Poseidoniaceae; genus MGIIa-L1. Next base: position 8,393 of record PBTA01000058.1, read on the forward strand.
CCCCCAGAGGTGGCTATTTCCATCCACCCGGTATCCACACTGCCAGATTTTGGCCATGATACTTCACTCTCCGAATTGGTTTTGGAGTCCTCAGCAGATGCTATTGCAGAGACCCATGTGGAGGATAGTATGATGAAAACTAAAGTAACAGCACTGTAACCTAGTCCAACGTTTTTGTCCCCTCGTACCATATAGNAANATCACAGTGACGAGTATATAATACGGTGTTTAAGTTTGCCATAATTGAACTGCTTTATGGTTGTGCGGAGAGTATACTGTGGTGACGTTAGAAAGTTAGCCACGGCAAACACTTATATTAGCCATGGCTAACCNTTGTACATGCACTCTGTTGCAGTTGAGGACTATCTAAAATCTCTCTGGAAACTCGGTCCAAATAATGTTGGCACAAAGCAACTGGCAGATAATCTTCGTGTCAGCAAAGCTTCTGCAACAAAAATGATTCTAAGGCTAGCAGAAAAGGAATTAGTAGATCATATTCCTTACAAGGGAGCATCTTTAACAAAAAAAGGCGAGTTAGAAGCACTTTCAATCGTGCGTAAACATCGATTATTGGAGACCTTCCTTTCCCAAACANTAGGTTTAGGCCGTGAAGAAATACATGATGAGGCAGAAATACTCGAGCATGCCCTATCAAAGAATTTAGAAATGGCTATAGCTGATTACCTGGGTAATCCTACCCGAGACCCCCACGGTCATCCAATTCCAGGACCTAACGGGGAGTTATACAACGAGACAGACCTTCCTTTGTGCGATTCTCCGATCAATATGTCTCTAACTGTTATGCAAGTTCCTGATGATGATCCAAGTATTTTATCATGGCTAGAAAATAACGGTATTCACCCTGGTACAATATTAAANATAATCTCTAGAGATAAGTTTGATGGTGGTCTCAATGTCAAAATTGGTGAGATTAAAAAGCGTATTTCTTCATCAATCGCCAGTTTGGTAAAAATATCTTTTGAGGTGGAAAACTGATGGCGACCTCCTCGGAAGTCCTCGAAGTGATTGTCGTCAGNATGCGCGACGCNTTTCTTGCAGTGACNGTTTTTGTTGCCGCAATGGTNCTTTTATTCAGTTGGCTGCAGTATATTACAGCCGGAAAGTTTGTTGATGCAATTCGAGCAAATAAGCGCTGGCANCCTGTGATTGGAGCCCTTATGGGGATCACTCCAGGCTGCGGTGGAGCCATTGTCATGATGCCAATGTATGCTCGTGGATATGTTACTTACGGGACGGTAATAGCAACCCTTATTGCGACATTAGGAGATGCTGCCTTCGTCTTAATTGGCGCAGCAGTCACTGATTCCTCATTCATTGCTCCAGTTATTGCAGTTCACCTCATTTCGTTTATTGTCGGTGTCTTTTGGGGTTACCTAGTGGACGGGTTGAAGATTACCCCGCGCAATCCGCTGGGTAAATTTGGTCCAACTTTCAAAGACGATAATACGCCGGAGAGTTCTGATGACTCTAATGAGTTAGAGTCTAATGAAATCATCGATGATCTTGGTAGAGAAGAAGCAGGTGGTTGGAGATATTTCCTTCTCCATCAAGGCTATACTGTTTGGTGGATGGTCACGGCCATTGGTTTGATATTTGCTGTGTTACTATTAGTATGGAGTGCTCAAGATGCAGACTTTAATCTGGAAATTGATTACAACCCGTTGACTCTTCACGGCTTCATTACGTGGATTGGTTTGCTTGGAACTTCATTGTCTGTCATATTATATATCTCGCAAAAGAATTGGATTCGAGATGATACAGAGGCATCGATTGGTGACAAGCTCTATTCGATGCGTGAGACAATGATTCACTCCGCAAGTGAGACGGCATTTGTCACGTTTTGGGTTATGGCAGCATACCTTGTGTTCGAGTTTTCAATGCTGTTCTCAGGTATGACGGAAGCCGATTTAGCACGATATGGTGATGGGTTAATTGCCGTGGTTCTTGCAGCATTCATTGGACTAATTCCCGGATGTGGTCCACAAATTATCGCAATTACTGCATATACCAAGGATCTCCTATCGTTTCCTGCACTCACCGCCAACGCAATTAGTCAAGATGGGGATGCGCTGTTCCCGTTACTTGTAAGACATCGAGCAGCAAGCCTTTGGGCGACAATTCATACTACAATACCTGCACTAATAGTCGGTGTTTTACTGATGGTTTTCGAAGTTTCTTTCTAGCATCAATCTACTCTGAAGGCACAAACTTTGGGTTTTTTGAACACCTTATGGCGATACCTAGCAACTATACGGTAGGCAATATCCCGAAGCGGCAAAGGAACTAGCCAACAAAGCGGATACCACATTCGGTAATACCACTTCATGTACAATAAGCAGCGAATTGCAGCACTTGAGCGCATGTATGGTTGGCCATTCCTGACGAGGTAGACAGTATCAGATTCACTGTATTTTCTCGGCATTGCATGGATTAACCGCTGTGCATCTTTCGAACTATTTGGCCGATATCCTAAATTGGCTGATGGCTTCATGCGTTTATCGAGGAATGTGGCAAGTCTATGGCAGAGTCCACAGTCTCCATCTAACAGCAAGAAGTCTCGGTCAATATCGCTGCCAATACGTTCTGCTAATTCTATAGAAAAGGTTCTTACTCTTACTCCATCGGAATAATGGACAAGCTCTGGTGTTAGTGGTTGATCAATTCCCAAATTGAAACTTTCAGTCAATGAATTTTCAGTCAGCTCAACCTTGGCCAACTGAAATTTCCATTTGTTATGATGTGTATAACCTCTCCNTAAACTTCCTTTATGGCTGGTGTAAAGGCTGTATCTCTCAAACAAGAATTCCTCTAAACTACNCGGTTGTGCTTGCATTTGNTCACCAATAACTTCTGTTGTTCCAGNGAGTTTNAACNGGCCTTTATNNCTCGAACTNCTCCANTCCNANTTGTTACCGGATTTTTTGACNCNNCCTTTTGCGTAACGGTANGGNAAGCCATAAGTTCTAGGNGCAAAATTACANGTGACCAAACTTTTGGCTTCNAAGGTNAGGAAAAAGACTCCTGCTATGCCNTCTTTNTTNACATAGGTTCGAATATTAAATTCAGGNAANTTNGAGATNCCTGGNGTGCTTACAAACCAACTTGGTCGAACATGTTTCATCATGAACGGAACAAGNCCAATNTANGCATCGCCTTCATACGTATCAATNTCTAGACCTTCAGGNANNTGGGGTCTTAATTTTTCAATATCAACACGCCAATGCATGAAGGTCAAAAACCGCCACTCTTGGTCTAAAGTGTGCCTGCGCTTAGGCATTGGAAAAGGTAGATGATCTGCTCGAAAACCATCTTCCATGTTCTTGGCCAATATGTGTCATTGCTTCAATATACCCGAATTTTATCGGGCTCATTAGTTAGTTATATTGATTTAACAAGCCGTTTACAATTACCCATGGCGGAGGTCTTGGAAGCGGAGTTGTTCGACGAGCCATCGTCAACAAAATTCATGACTTCTTTGCTTATTGTAACACTAATTATCAGCGCTATTTTCATTGCTTTTGCTTATTCACCATCCGTTAAAGATGATTCAACAGTTGCGCAGTCTGTCGCTTCCAATGATTGGCGACCTTTTTCAGTAATTGCACCTATCGATACTGGAATCAACGTTTATCACGACCATTTTAGAACCAATGAAACTTATCCACAATGGTTACTTGATGATTTGGGAGTCAACAAAGTATGTAACATCACTCTTGATGGAACATGGCAAGAACGCTATGATGCAGACAAAGCAGATTGTTGGGATAACCTCAATGCAACAGATATTGTATACTTCCCTGGAACAAAAATCATTGGAACATCACCCGACGGTAACAGTGACATACTGATTCTAGACGATCCCTCTGACGGACACGGATCGGCGGTTACTGGTGCAGTACTAGATGCCAATCCTGAAGCGATCATTTTCTTTGTCGAAGGATTTAGTTCCCAGGCCGTACTTGCAGCAGCAAATCAGCCATTAGTCGATGTCATAACAACCTCATTTGGCGCAATAGGTTCAATTCCAGTTCCGGGTATTGAGGACGCAACCAAGGTAGCAGTAGTTGACCATAATAAGTTGCACACCGGTGCAGCTGATAACTCACCATCGCCTGCAATACAAGACGCTACAGCTGGTCCGCCATGGTCTATTGGAATCGCCGGATATGCTGAAGAAGGAGACGACCAAAAAGAGATAATGTCGGGTTCATATCCTGATATCTCCGCTGATTGGACACAAGTACTGCCAAACCATAACGATATTGACGGCTATCATGAAACATCTGGGACGTCTTTTGCAACCCCAAGAACTGCCGGGATTATTTCTTTTATTCTACAAGACCTAAGAGGCGAATTTTCCGATAATGGTTCAGGTGCATCACAAGAGCGTGGTGGTAATTTAGTGAATGGAATGAATTTCACTGTTACCAATGCTCAAGTTAGACAGGCAATCAACCTCTCAGCATGGTATCCTGACTTGGACTGGGACCCAACATCTGGTACAATGCCAATCTCGCCAGTCTTGCCGTGTACCCAAACAGGATGGGGCTTAGTCAATCTTTCCAATATCCAACCGATAATCTCCCATCTAAATCAATCAGAGCAATTACCCGACAGACCAGCTGATGTTGAGGCATGCATGTCAGCCAATCAAGACCTCAGAGAATCCTATTGGGGCGCATATCCAAGCGCACCTGTCAGCGTAATCCATGATATTTCTATAGAATATGCTACATGGCGAGATTGATGGTTTATCATTAGTAACTTGTAAACCAATTATTGATTAATCAGCAACTTTTGGGATTAGTTGGTGCTGTTTTGACAAAACTAGGTAATACAATTTCAATCGCAATGATTTTCTTAATGTTAGTTCCAACATTAGGGGCTGTTATACCCGTAGACGCTGAGGTATCAGAGACTTCGGAAGCAGGTTGGTGGGTTGATACTACTGTTGATAGAAATAAAAACGGTATTGGCGATATGATTGAACGGCATATAGATAATCCAATTCTCCTGAGCGAAGGCACACTGCCAATTATTGTTGATTTTGATCATACGCCGGACGAGACTGATGTAATCATGCTTGAACAACAAGTTGACTATGAGCATCAGTTCTACCTTCCAGCAATCGATGCTGTCGCAGGTAGAGTACCGGTCGCGCTATTAAATGAAGCTACTGAACTTCCAGGAGTTGTGATGCTCGAACTTGATGGTATAATGACTATACAAAACGGAGATGCTGTTGCCCTTCATGGTGTAGATACAGCATGGGATGAAACAGGATATGACGGTTCAGGTTCCACTGTGGCTATTATCGATACAGGTATCGATGGCCTACATTCTAGTCTTGATGATCAAGATGATGATCCTGAAACCAATGACCCCAAAGTAGTGGCTTTTTATGACCCAGTGAATAATCCAAGTCTTACTAACGGGACAGAAGTTTTCCCTTATGATGACCAAGGCCATGGCTCTCACTGTGCCGGGACTACTGCAGGAACTGGCGCTCCAACTTATGAGAATCCGGGAATGGCACCCCAAGCAAAACTCGTTGGAGTAAAGGTGTTGGACTCTGGAGGTTCTGGTTCGTTTGCTGTTGTTATGGCAGGAATGCAATGGACAATTGATAATAGATACCAGTATAATATCAGGGTCGCTTCTATGTCACTGGGAGCATTTGGCATAATTGAATGGACCTCTTCTGAAGAAGACAGTGTAAACAGAATGGCTAATGATATGGTATACAACGATATTACATTGTTTATTGCTGCTGGGAACTCAGCTGGCAGGGGTACCATCGGTACTCCTGGTAGTGCTGAAGATGCAATTACCATAGGTGCTTTGGATAAAGACTCATCAATTGCAGCCTACTCAAGCCAAGGTCCAACAGAAGAGAACAGAGTCAAACCAAATATTGCTTATGTCGGGTCTGATGTCATGTCAGTTGCTCATAATACTGGAGATGGTTACACTGCCTTTTCAGGCACCTCAATGGCTACTCCCGGTGCTGCAGGCGTTGCAGCTCTAATGTTACAAGCAAACCCAGACATAAGTCCGTTTGAAGTTAGAAATTTCATGCAAGAGACAGCAGAGTATCGTGCATGTACCTACATGGGAGATGCTGCGGGCATTGATGGCTGTGATGACAATGATGCTCAAAACATCATCACCAAAAACCGACAAAACAATGTCTATGGACATGGAGAAGTGCGTGCCTTAGAATCTGTTTTGGCAGCCGCAGAAAAATACTATACCTTCGATTCATCGATGCAAATTGCAATCGACAGTGATCCCACTCACGATAATTCTCATACTCATCTAACTCCTAAAGATGCAATCAAGTTTACCACAACTGGTGGAATTGAAACAATCCAGTGGCGTAGTAACCACATTGTTGATGATTGGACAAACTTGCATTCCTACGAAAAAACTGATACAGATGGCAATATTGCAGCAATCGACATAATTCATCAACTTGAACACCTACCAGGGATCAACCTAGATGGCAATCATACAATCTCAATAAGAGGTTTGCAATCTAACTCAAGCGGCGGTCATTCGTCTTCACCGCTTGTTACCATTGACATTATGCTGATGGATACTGCGTCCGCCTTCATTCCTGAATCCGAAGAAACACCTGCTTTCACATTCTTGGCAGTATCAGTCGCATCTGCTATTGCACTATTTGTCAATCAGAGGAAATCAGAATTAGATTCAATCTACGAAGAAGATTAATGCCAGCCAAAAGTGAGTATTCTCCACTTCTATCGGCGGTGGAGTAAAGAGTGATACGCGTTGACCATGCTTTATGTCGTGGTTAGGTGACCCTAAAGGCGATGGGCAGCCAAAGTTAGGGTTTACTTACCGTATTTTACGAAGGTTTTCCCGTTCTTTAATGTCGGTTTGGTTTAGAGAATTAGATGTGGTTGATAATGAAAATATGCCGCATGACGGCGGTGTTATGTTCATTGCTTGGCACCCTAGTGGGTTAATAGACCCCATTTTATTACATGCCTCTTTACCAGGAAGACTCTCTATTCTTGCTAAACACACACTGTTCAAAATTCCAATACTTGGAAGGCTGATTAGAGCAGGCGGTGCCCTGCCAATCTATCGAGCATCCGATAGTGATGATGTCGAAAAGTCACGATTGAAAAACTCACAGATGCTTCAAGATGTTGGTCGTGAAATTTCTAATGGGGGAAGATTACTATTGTTTCCAGAAGGTAAAACCCACACTGATTCAAAAGTCAGTAAAGCCAAAACTGGTGCTGCTAGGATTATTTTAATCGCCCTTAGAGAAGCTAAATTACAAAACAAGTCACCACCAAGAATAGTGCCGGTTGGATTACATTATTCAAATTCACAAAAGTTTAGAGAAAGAGGTGCGGTAATCCTAGAACGCCCGATGGAATTGCCTAAAATTCCAGATACTGTAGACGACGCTGAACAGCAAAAACAACTAGATGTCGCCTGGACTAAGATAGTTACAGAATCTATAGAAGAAGAACTTAGGAGGGCTAGCTTGTCAAAAACTTCCTGGGAAGAACGCCGATTGATTTGGCAAGGAAGAAGCGTTGTATATGCAGAAAGAGCAATTCAAAGTGGCAATAAAATCACTCGTCCTAGTTTCGCTGAGTCAGTCATTGGGGCTAGAAGATTACGCGCAGGTTGGGAGTATATGTCCAATCATAAGCCAGAGCAAATAGCGCCACTTGTTGAAAAATCCAGACTCCATTTCACTGAACTTGAAGAAATGGGTATTACTCCATTTGATGTTGCTGCCAAGCCACAGAAGCCAACTATGCTCGGTTATCTAGTTGCACTAACTGCATGGATATGGTCAGCGGCTTGGATGCTAGGATTGGTGACCTGGAGCGCAGTATTGGGTAATGTGCCACCATACCAAGCCAATTACCTAACTATGTGGCATTTCAAAAGGAAAGGGATATCGCAATCGATTTACGGCACAATGAAGATTGCTACAGCAGTGATTATGTTTCCAATCTGGTGGATTTTTGCATCATTATCGATTACTGTGCTATTTTTAGCAACCTCAAGTCCTTTGTTTATACTTCTCAATAAACACTGGTTACTGGCTTACTTTACCCAAATTAATCCGGTACTAATGTTCTTCATATTACTCGTATGGTGGCCTATTTCTGGGAAAATGCACATGAATCTCTATTCAAGATTAGTAAGAAGTTGGCGGTCCCTGAAGCGATGGAAAAATTGGCGCCAAAACGAGTTGGATTGGGACGGTTTGCAAAAGAGGCAAAGAGAAATCGGCGGTATGTTGATCGGTTTAGGTAATAGTTTGATACTTCCAGGAGACCCAGAATGGCAAGAGCCACAAACTGGGGATGATGATTTCAAACACGTTACTCTGCGCTAGTAATATTATTCAATTCATCCCTATATTGATATGCATCTATTTGCAGGATGAGATGGGTGAGCATGTGGTTGGTACCGAATACGTGAAAATGACGCCAAGTGCTCCCAAAACCGTCTGGCAATCAAAAGTTAACCAAAAGGATGTAGAGTTGCTGATTAATTCTAACGCAGTCTTGCTAGATGTGTTAAGAGATCAAGTCGGCACACTCGGAGTCAAACGTGGTTGCGATTTAGGGACTTGTGGCTGTTGTACAGTTATGGTTGATGGTGAGCCTAGACTGTCATGTTTATGTCTTGCAGGTCAGGTTAATGGCAGTGAAATCATTACTGTCGAAGGCCTGGCTGACGGAGCACATTTGGCTCCAATACAAGCGTGCTTTGCTAAATTTGGCGGCTCACAATGTGGATTTTGTACGCCTGGCTTCCTAGTTGCTTCTCAAGCCTTATTGGACTCTAATCCAAGTCCTTCTAATGAGGAGATATCGGAAGCAATTGAAGGAAATCTGTGCCGTTGTACTGGGTACCAACAGATTGTCGACTCAATCCAAGAAGCAGCTAAGATTCATCGCGGGGAGAATGCTACTCCAAAGGCAGCTAGCGACCCACATCCAGATCCACATCCTAGCGGCCCTGGAGAACCATCGATGCCACCCGGCCATGCGAAGTGATTACTATGTCAGGCGGATATCGACAACAACCCGGTAAATCCTCTGGTAAGAGAAGAGACGGTAAGCGTGTTGCTGGCCAGCAGAAGTTTCCTCCACCCGGTTCAGGCGGTTCGAACCCTGTAATGGAGCCAAGAGATCTCAATTTCATTCCAGAATCTGTTGGAGGTAAAGAGCCGCAACCAGCGGGTTCACATATCCACGACCGTATCAGGACTGGAACTGTAGTTGGTAAACCTCTACAGTTAGTCGATTCAAACGCCAAAGTAACTGGGCAAGCATGGTATGGAGATGACGTTAGGCTGGCCAATGAAACAATTGGTAAAATTCTACGTTCACCACATCACTATGCCAAGATAATTTCCATTGACACAACTAGAGTTGAAGCATTACCTGGGGTAATCTCAGTCGCCACTGGTCAAGATGCAACAAATCGTTTTGGCGTTCTACCCGTTACTAAGGATGAGCATGCAATGTCGGTTGAAAAGGTGCGACACATGGGGGATTTGGTCGCTTGTGTATGTGCTGAAACTGAAGCAATAGCAATTGAGGCTCTTGCTTTATTTGACATTGAGTGGGAAATTTTAGAGCCAGTATTTGACCGTAAGAAGGGCCTAGAAGACGTTGATGAACCGATTCATTGGCGAGGCAAGTATCATCTTTCAAGAACCAATGTCCAGAAGCGTGTGTTTCAAGAATTTGGTGACCGTTCTCTAGTTGATAATCCACATGCAGCATCACATGGTAAATGGTCTATGGAAGGCGTTCATCACGGTTTTACCGAACCACATGCAGTTGTCGCTCACTGGGACCCTAACGGACGTCTTCAACTTTACACTCCTCAACAAGTTCCTCATTACACTCACCGTGCTCTATCTACCGTACTAGAGGTACCAATGCATCAAATCAACGTCATTAGAACATTTGTTGGTGGGGGCTTTGGTGGTAAGTCGGATCCATTCCCCCATGAGATGTGTGCTGCAATCTTGTCAAGAAAGTCAGGAAGGCCGGTTAGAATCACCTTTGACCGTGAAGAAGTGTATTGGATAAATCGTGGTCGTCATCCCAGCGATATCGAGGTTAAGATGACTGCTGATGACTCAGGACGTATATCGGGGTTTGATATCGATGCACTTATCGATGGAGGAGGATTTGCTTCCTTTGGCCACGTCACATCGTATTACAATGGTGTTTTAGCAACTGCTCCTTACGAGTTAGGGTCATTTCATTACACGGGTGCAAGAGTTTGGACAAATAAACCAGCATCTGGCGCAATGCGTGGCCACGGGGCAGTCAATACGCGCTGTGCTGTTGAAGTCGGTCTAGATGAGATGGCAGAGCAAATGCAGGTTGACCCAATTGACCTACGTTTGGCTAACTTACTACCTCCTCACAGCAGGACTATAACTGGTTTTAGAATCACTTCCAATGGCATGAGAGAGGCACTTGAAAAGGTCAGAGAGGGTTCAGATTGGGATAATAAATTTCGCAAATTGCCGTTAGGCAAAGGTATTGGTGTAGGGTGTGGGTTTTTCATCTCTGGTTCAGGTCTACCAATTCATTGGGATCCAAACCGATTCCCCCATGCTACTGTTCACATTCAAGTCGACATGGATGGTGGAGTAACGGTTCACACTGGTGCTGCAGATATTGGGCAAGGTTCAACAACAGCTGTTGCTCAAGTGGTTGCTGAAGTGTTAGCTTTACCAATTGAAATGATCCATGTTAGAAGTCATGAGAGTGACACCTCACCTGTAGACTTGGGTTCGTATTCCAGCAGAGTGACTTTCATGAATGCTAATGCTGCAATTAGAGCTGCTTTAGAAATAAGGGAACAAATTCTAAACGCAGCTTGGGATATGCTAGGATATCACCCAAATACACTTGTCTTAAATGACCGTAGAATCTACTACAAACACGACCCTTCAATTGGTGTTTCTTATCTTCAAGCGTTGCATAAGGCACAGGAGGATAAGGGTGCCCTGATTGCTAGTGGTGCTTACCGTTCACCACCAATGGGGGGTGTCCACAAAGGAGCTGCAGCAGGATTAGCTCCCGCTTACTCATTTTCATCATATGTAGCCGAAGTTGATGTAGACGTCGAACTTGGTTTGGTAAAATGTACTAATGTCTGGGCTGCTCACGATTGTGGAAAAGCGCTTAACCCATTGGCAGTAAAGGGGCAAATAATCGGGTCATGCCACATGGGTCTTGGCCAAGTTTTGTCTGAAAAAATGGTTTATGGGCGCACCGGACATCTACAAAACGCAAATTTACTGGACTACAAAATCCCTTCAATCCACGAAATGCCACACGTTGAACCAATAATCATTGAATCTTGTGATCCTGAAGGGCCATTTGGCGCCAAGGAAGCCGGAGAAGGGCCGTTATTGCCAATTTTACCTGCGGTTGTCAATGCTGTTTACGATGCAGTTGGTGTACGTTTCAGAGATTTACCGCTCACCCCTGATGTAGTTTTCAAAGGCATTGAGAGGAAGAGAAGATCGCTCAAACTAGAAGATAGTCTAGATCTACCATCGCCAAGACTGGAATACGGTCCAATGCAAGAGCCACTTATGCAACGCGCAGCGGAACACAAAGTTAGAGATAAGGCGCGTCAAAGAACAGAAGACACCTCTCACTATGTTAACGGGGTATTGTTTGGGTTTGACCCTAATATTCCACTAGAAGACCAAGTTGATGGCTGGAGGATGGCGACTGAACCAGATCCCGAGCAATTGGCTGAATTAGGCCTTGCAGGTAAAGCCTGGCTAAAGAAAACTCAGCGGGAAATGGGAGATGATGCTTAATGTTGATGCCGCCTTTCACTTTACATCATCCAAACTCCATTGCAGAAGCGATAACGATTGCTTCAAACATTATTACTGAAGGAGAAACCTTTGATTGGGTTGCTGGGGGAACTGATGTTTTACCAAATTACAAATGGCGCATAAATCCTAAACCACATGTTATTTCTCTTGCTAACATTCCAGAGGCAAAGCAACTTGAACCATATGAGATTGGTTGCATGACTTCGTTATCCTCGCTTACAGAGGCCAATGGGATGCATCCATTAATTGTAGAAGCAGCAAGTAAAATAGCCTCTTCATTGATTAGAAAAAGTGCAACAGTAGGTGGCAATCTGTGCTTAGATACTCGGTGTTTTTGGTATAATCAAAGCGAAGACTGGCGTCGTTCGATTGATTGGTGTCACAAAGCTGATTGTGGCACGGGTGCAGATTGCCGGGTAATTCCTAATCAAAATACTCTTTGTGTAGCCACCTACCAAGGAGACTTAGCGCCAAATTTTATGGCTTTAGGGGCAACAATAACTTTGATTAGTCCGGAAGGAGAGAGAGTAATTCCGTTACAAGAATTCTATCAATTAGACGGCATGAAAAAGAATGTTCTCAAGGAGGGTGAGTTTCTGTTGAAAGTAACCTTGCCAGAAGATGCCTTCGACTTAACCGGCAGTTATCAAAAATTACGCGTCAGGGAATCATGGGACTTTCCAGAAGCTGGCATCGCAATCACTTGGCGGAAAGGAGATTATAAAACTCTCAAAATAGCATCAACTGCTTTGGAGTCGATTCCAAAATTACACGTCGAACAAGTTGATTCCATCATCACAGAAGGATGGTCGAAAGATGAATCGGTTAACACATTGTCAATGATGGTTAGAAAATCGGTAAAACCGGTTAATAATACCGCATTGCCCCCAAATTATCGGAAGTCGGTCGTTAGAGTTCTAACCAAAAGAGCATTGAAAAATATTGGGTGTGAGTGAAATGGTCAAATCCAAACTGAAATCATTAAGTTTTATTTGTGGATTATTGCTGATGATGATACCAATGACTACTGCCCAAGATCAAGTGGAAGTCCCTTCATGGGAGTTGGGTTGGGAAACTAATATGGATGGGACATATGAACTTGAATTATCGGGTGAGGATGATATTTTAGATTCAATCGAGTTCTTTGTTGAGAATCAGCGCATGGGTGAACTTAATCTAAAGATCACGCTTACTTGGGACGAGTCCGATGATATCCCGATTGAACTTGATTATGATGAATCCATTACTGTAGCTGCTTCAGAGAATTTAACGTTTGAAATAGAATTTTCAGATGTTTCGGGGTATTCGTTTGAACGTTCCCCAGATAAATCGATGACACTTCTATTACTCGCAGAGGAGGTGTCTTTTGATCAAACGGTATCTAGTCAGGAAATCGATGCAGAAGTTACTGTTCCAGCGGTATATGATCTAACAATAAGTCATTCCTCAATGGATGAAGTTCTCTACGCAGGTTCATCCATTGAATATGGTCTGAAAGTGACAAATAACGGAAACGGTAAAGACGTCATTAAAATGCCCGAAGCATCAGTAAAATCTTGCCCTAGTCTCTCTGTTGAAGGTTTAGAGGCGATTAAAGACACTGAAATTCAGAACGCAACGGTCAAGGAATTTGTCATAAGAATTGTTGCGTCTGAATCACATCCAGAAAGAGTATGTGAAGTGACAATATCAATTAAGTCCGCAGGAAATGGTAAAATAAGCAGTTCAATGTTTGACGTTCAAGTCAACTCGAACGAGGTTAAACAAAACAATAATGATAATTCGAATTCAGATGACGGTCAAAAAGATACAGGTGGGGAAATTACTGAAGCAGACACTCTGAGCTTTTTGTCAACCTTTGAACTATTTTCAATAACAATACTTGCATTGCTGGTCCGATATAGGAAATAATGTTAGAAAATGGCCCTCAACCGGCTATTTCATGCCAAACAGTTTCAGCCAAAATCACCATTCATTCCGTTTAAATCATTGGATTAAAGTGCTCATTTTTGAGCAAGCATTATGAGTGGAGATAATTTCGAAGGAATATTACTGCGCCAGTTTATAGCGTAAATGAGGGATTATGTTGACTGATGAAGCAAAAACCAAGATTAGCCTAGAAACATGGCTAAAAGTTGGTTTAATGGCTTCAGTCCTTCTTTCAGTTATACTAATCGGTATTTTTAGTATGAATAAAGAAACCGTATTCTCACCTTACGAAGAAGACGCAGAATTTTACAACATTCAATTAACTGAAATGCGTGATAGTTTGGGTGATGATGGCGTTGGTTATACTGTAGCCAACACTATGTCAACTCCAATGCTGGTAAATGATTGGCGAGATCCCCATCGAACTCTTCTAGTGATTGCCGCTCCAGAAAAGCCATTCGATTCGGCCGAGGCTTCAGCAATTTTCGACTTCGTTACAAAAAAGGGTGGAAAAGTAGTTCTTGCATCCAATTCAACCAATGCTCAGTTGGTCGCTTCTGAGTTTGGTGTAAAGTATTTCGATGCCCCAGTAGTTGACCCATTCCAATTTTATGAAGTGACAGATGAAACTGGTCAACCACTAAATCCTGATGAAAGAAAACTCTGGGCTGCAGCGAGTTTCAACCGAGATGTTACTCAAATGGGTGACGAGAAACACGTTCCTTGTTCAGAATCTGATTTGGGTTCCGGGCAAATTGATAATTGCAGGATGCCAGTTTTGTTTCACAGGGCGACTGCAATTCAAGTATTGGATGAAGATGTTGATGATAACCGTGAGGTAATGGTCCTTGCTCATGCATCAACTCCAGCTTTTATCGCTCGACAAGACACCAACATTGATAACTTGAATAATCCAACACTTGGTGAAGGAAAAACCGGGCTAGTCATCAGAATGGATTTCCCTGGAATTGAGGTTTTAGAAGAACAACCGAACAATAATTTCGGAGAAGTAGATGTTACTGGTTCAATAGTATTCGTATCCGATCACTCTGTACTTGCTAATCACCTATGGGACCAAACCGTTGGTGAAGAAACAGGCAAGCAGCAATGTAGTTCACCATATTATGTCAACAATAAGCTTGACAACTCACATGCTTGCTGGGATAGTGCACTATTTGCCTCTGGTGGCGGAGAAGTTGAATGGAATGGCAATGGTCCATATTTCCAAGCCTTGTTCTATGACATGATGGAATTTGATAACGAGGAAATTACTACTAAGGTCACACGTGATGAAGGAGAATTCAATTTGGTATTCGATGAAAGTCGTCACGTCTCAAGTGCTCTTTC
>PBTA01000059.1 GCA_002726395.1 Methanobacteriota archaeon
GATGCTACTGTTAACCTCTCAGCATCCCCGTATCATGCCGACAAAGTAGGCTCGCGGATCAAGGTTTGCCGAACTGCTGCTTCGACACTAGAGCATCCATTTTTACTAGCCAATCAAGTAGGNGGCAATGACGATTTATTGTTTGATGGTTGCTCACTTGTCGCATGGCCAAACGGAATGGTTGTTGTGGCACCATCGTGGCAAGAAGGAGTCTTGATGGTTGATTTAGACCAGCCAGAAAATTGTCAATGGATTGGCATGGATGAAAAAGATGCCCTGTCAATTGGTAACGACCAGTTGAAAATAATACCAAGTAGTTCCAACGGGCATGAGGAATCTGCTGAATTAATTGAAGATATTACCGATGCAGTGATTACTGGTCTGGCTGATTATTGTCGTAAATCAGCTATCAAATCAATCGTTCTCGGGTTGTCAGGCGGTATTGATTCTGCAGTTGCCGCCTGCGTGGCTTGCGCTGCAGTGGGAGCGGAAAATGTCCTTGGAATCGCCATGCCAAGTAGATATTCATCACAACATTCGCTTGATGATGCCAGATACACTGCACAAGCACTAGGTATGCAGTTTAAGACTGAATCAATTGATGAGATGCATTCNACTCTTGAAAATCAAATCGATTCGGTTTTATCAAACGGGAGTCCTGTTGCTAGTGAAAATATCCAATCAAGACTGCGCGGTATTATTGTCATGGCTCANGCTAACGCAGAAGGCAGAATGGCGGTTGCTACTGGCAATAAGTCGGAGTTGGCTCAAGGTTATTGCACACTTTACGGGGACATGGCTGGAGGCTATACGCCGCTTGGAGACTTATACAAGATGCAAGTCTATGCGCTGGCAGAGGTGTTTAATTCAAGAGCATCACAAACAGGTGAGCAACCACCGGTCAATTCCTCAACAATGAGTAAACCGCCTTCGGCTGAATTAGCACCAAATCAAAAGGACGAAGATTCACTGCCACCATATCAAACCTTAGATGAAATTCTCCGCCTCCACATCGAACATACCATGGATGCTGACGACATAGTTCAAGCAGGTTTTACTCGTGAGGTGGTACTTGATGTACTATCANGATTGGAACGTAATGAACACAAGCGATGGCAAATGTCGCCAGCACCAAGAGTTACCAGCAAAGCATTTGGCCAGGGTTGGAGAAGACCATTAGCATCTAGGCATGATTGGCGTGATTGACTTCGATGGTCATAAAAATCCAATCCATCACGACCAAGCATGAGCGGCTCAATTGTCAACATAGCAGGTTATCGTTTCGTCGATATACCTGACCGTGATNAATTGCGCCAACCATTCCGTGATATATGCCATAAATTAGGGCTAAAAGGGACAATTTTGATCGCCAATGAAGGCATCAATTTCTTTTTGTCGGGAACTCAAGAATCAGTCGATGACTACCTCGCCTTTATGGACGAAGATGCTAGATTTCATAATATTCCACTAAAAATTTCTTATTCGGATTATCAACCGTTTCGCCGTATGAATGTCAGGCTGAAAAATGAAATCATCTCAATAGGGCTTGACCACATCAAACCAGCTGCNAGGACCGGTGAAGAAATTACNCCAACTGACTTTAAGAAACTATTAGATGATGATGAAGATATCTTAGTGTTAGACACTCGTAATGATTACGAAATTAGGATTGGTACCTTCCAGATGGCTACNAAACTAGGCATCAAGACATTTCGTGATTTTCCCCGTGCAGTTGATGAGATGNCTGATGATTTGAAAGACAAGCCAGTGGTTATGTTTTGTACCGGTGGTATACGCTGCGAAAAGGCTAGTGCTGTGATGATGGATGCTGGCTTCTCGAACGTTAAACAACTCAAAGGCGGCGTGCTTGGATATTTTGAAGAAGTCGGTGGCGACTATTGGGATGGTGATTGCTTTGTCTTTGACCGTCGAGTTGCNCTNAATGCAGAATTGAAAGAAACCGATGTTGTACAATGTTTTGCTTGTCGTGAACCATTACTGATGGAAGATCAGATAACTGGAGATTATGTTATTGCTCAATCCTGTCCTTATTGCATTGAAAACGAGTGATTCACCAAATCAGCCAATCATCACCCAACATTAGCGGGCTGTAGATGTGCAATTCATGACCAGTCTGGCCATCATCAGCGACAAAGATAACTAACTCGCTAGTGGCAACCAATTGGCCATAAACCCCAGCATTTGAATTATTGCCAGTACCAATCCATGGGTCATAAGCTAATTCTGCTGTCAAGTAATTAGTGTCAAAACTCCACAAACTGTGGCCGGTATCAATTGAATNGACTTCCCCGTTGACTAGAATCATCAAATGCTGACCATGGCTAACCATGGCACGAATCTCTGATGAAGCCATTCCCGGCTGGAATTCGTGAATCATTTTGGTTCCTGCTTGGGTGCCATCACTGGTGCATAATTCTCCAGCAGTTGTGCCAGTTATACAATCAAACCATAATTTCCCNTTCAGTTGCACAGGCTGAGTCCTAAGGCCTGGAGCAATAACCAAACTGGATAGTTCTGTAGCACTAGAGGTTGCTAAATCATAACTCCAAACTGTGGGGTCAACCGCACTGGTTTGAGCGTCAAAGATGATTTTGTTATTTAGCAAATTAAGCCCTAATCCCTCACCAACGCTAGTTGTTGGGTTGCCGTTGCTCTGTAAAGTCAAACTGGTTAACCATTGATGAGTTCCATTAAGTTCTAGCCTGACTAATTGACGACCATCAATGCCGTTATCCGCGATAACAACAGCGCTATCGGTGATGGATAAAATTGAGTCAGGCATACTGTCTTCGAATTCATTAAGATTCCACACCGTTAAATCACCTTGATTACTAAGGTGAAACATTTCAAATCCGTGGTCATTGCTTATTGCACTAAACCATAATCCAGTAGAATCAGCAACCATTGATGAGGTTGTGTGGGTAGAGATATCGGCAGCAATAGTGTCTAAAATTAATTGTTGTTGCTGGTCAATAAATGGGGCATTAAACAATTCAGTTATGTTAACCCCATCAGTCCACATCAATGAATTTGCGGAATCAGAAAATACCAAACCATTCATCCATAAAGCCGCTATTGAATCCGAGTTTATCCCATCTCCACTGTAGCCAGTTAATTGATAGGTACCAGAATTACTAAGATTGCTGGCCCATAATTCACGACCATTACTGCCACTATCGGCATCAAATAACCACAGTTCTTGATCGTTGGAAAATAGCTGATTAAAGCCAAGATATAACCCTGGATTTGAATCGCCAACTCCAGAGTTTATGTCGATTAGTTGCTCAGTTGAAGAGGCGACTCCCGAGGAGATCCATAGTTCACAACCACTGGCGCTATCACTGCCTGAAGTGATTATCTTATTGTGTGAATCAGACCATGCAAAATCAGCACATNGANNCNNATAGNCCATNNGNANNACCNANANNNANATCCGAGATTGGTCCATGGTTGAGTGGGGTTTGACAAACTTTCAACGAATCAATGACTTCATCTGTGTGCATAACCCCATCCTCAGCAATCCCCATACCGTGACCATTATCAATGCCGAAATTGATAATAAATCCTGACGAGCAAAGGTNNTGCGGTGGCTGTACTTGTTCTACTAAGGCAGAATTTCCCTCATTGCCGTTTATTCCATTACTGCCAATTGCGCCATCGCAGACAAAGTCTTGACTAATTACCTCGCTGTCCTCAAGGGTGCCACTATTGTTGAGATCTAATCCNGATTCAATTAATAATCCACCATAGAAGCAGGTNTCATTGCCATAATTTAGTANCGAAGTGTTGACCAAACTCGCNATTCCACTGCCACCATTGGGACCCGTAGCACCTTGAGGTCCTGATAATCCAGTTTTCCCATGACATAACCTAGTTGTTGACGTAACTTCATTTTCTTCTAAAATACCGTTGAAGTTGAGATCATTGCCAATGAATATGTCAGCACCACCTTCCTCACANAGNTGGTCAGCATTACGTCCTTCAGTTCTAACTAAGACCTCATTAGCATCTGCTCCTGATTGTCCTGCTTGGTCNGGTAATGACCAAATTATACTGACTGAATAGGCTGATAATATCAATGCGATAATTATGCTGAAAATTTGGATTACCTGCATTACTTTTTGACGCGTTTTATTACGGTTTTTTACTGCTTTTTGTGATGTTGTTTGATTGGCATTGAGTGGTGGAACTGGTTTTGCTTGACCACTAGCAGGTTCTCCTGCAATATGTTCTCGGTTTTGATGTCCAATATCTGAAGACATGATTAATCTCNTGTACTTCAATGGTATCAAAACTTTCNCCGATTCTATGTTTCTTAGGTGGAAATAAGGGTTTACTTCATGAGAGAGTTAGTTGTGCGGGATAATATGGACTTACCAACCCGCCTTGCACAGCAATTAGCCGGGCAAGAAGGTGAGACTAGGCAAAAGGCAGCCCGCTTGGTAGTCGACCTTGCTGAAATCGCTAAGGCAGATGGTTTNGTCAAAGTTGACAATGCTCACGTATCTGGAGTCTCGGTGATTACTGGTGGGCATGGACTTCGTCGTTTCTTATCGGATTTATCTGGAGATGAAGGTGGTCGTGTAGCCATTACAACTACCTTAAATTCAGCCGGATGTGATAAAGAAAAAATGAAGGAAATGGATATTGATTGGCCCGATTTTCTAGAACAGCAATTTGAAATCATTGCAGCATATGACCGCCTTGGGATAGAAGCAACACTATCCTGTACGCCTTATGACCGGGGTATTGAACTGGAATCTGGTATTGCTTCTTGGGCAGAATCTAACGCCGTATGTTTCTCTAATTCGTGGACTTCACTAATCACTAATCGAGAATCCGGACTTTCAGCACTAGCCACAGGACTAACTGGTTTTGCGCCAAAATGGGGTTTGCATTTGAGTGAAAACCGAATGCCAAATATCTTTGTTACACTAGANTGCGAGATGAATGACCTGTCAGATTGGTCTNTTTTTGGCGACTGGATTGGTAAGCAGGTAAGGCCAGATTGGGACTTATCTTGGGGTCCAATGCCACTTATTTGTGGAATGCCAGAATATCTTTCATTCGCCGCTAAAAAAGCGTTAACTGCCGCTGCGGCTAACTATGGCTGTCCAATGTTGTGGGCAGAAGGTCACAGTGCAGACCCTCCGTTAGTCAAGGATGCTGAAGGAGACTGGTTGCCCCCACAAGGTGGCTGGAAAGGGGTCTTGAAATTCACAAAAGCCGATTTGTCTGCTAGATATGCAGAATTGGCTCCACGGGGGCAAGTCGATTTAGTAGTCATTGGCTGTCCACAAGCCAGTATTGAGGAAATCCGCCGCACAGCATCAGCAGTACGCTCACATGCTGAAATGGGCGCTAAAATCCCTGACAACAGATTATGGCTATTTACCAGCGGTGAAAATTATCAACTTGCGGTTGATGATGGTAGTGTCGACTTATTGGAAGATGCAGGAGTTGTGCTTCTCAAAGACACNTGCCCAGAGGTTACGCCNTANAANCGCAANAAATACAANCANCTGCTNACNAATTCTCTNAAAGCNGANCANTATTTGACTAGNGGNCTAAATCGTATTCCNACCAGTGTGATGTCAATACAAGATTGCGTGGCTCATGCATTTGACCCAACNCTTTCTGCTGGACAACGCCCAACNTTGTCNGCCAAAGCTCAACCACAACATCAATCNTCGAAAATAACNCAACANGGCGATTATACNGCAACNGGTAACGGTTTGTCATCNCAGGGNGATTTTGTGGTNACAGGTAAAGCAATGTCTACNGATGTAGCAATNACNTATCTTGGCTATGTTAATCGAGATTCAGGCGTTATTGAAGAGACGGGACATCCTCTTGACGGTCAAGCGATAGAAGATACGATTCTAATTTATCCAAAAGGCTCTGGTTCTACAGTTGCTCCATATGTTTTGATGGGCTTGATTTATACTGGTAAAGGTCCAAAAGCCATAGTCAATCGAGATGTTTGTTCACTAACTATACCGGCTTGTTCACTGCTTGATTTGCCTTATTCTCACGGTTTTGCCACAGACCCCTGTATGGAAATAAATACTGGTGATTTAGTAGAATTGCGCAAAGTAGGCGATCAAGTAACCATTACGGTACTAGAAAGAGTTGAATGATATCATGTCCGCTCAACGTATTTTAGTTACCGGTGGGGCTGGTTTCATTGGCTCTTCATTGTGTGAAAGGTTAGTCCAACAGGGTCACAGCGTCGTTGCTTTGGATTCTATGTTTAGAGGAGATGAGGCTAATCTTGACGGGATAATTGGTGAAGAAAACTTTTCGCTTTATGCCGGTGATGTTCGAGATGTTGATGATCTAGATGCATGTGTTGAATCGTTGGGTGGCCTAGATATTATTTACCACTTAGCAGCAATAAATGGTACAAAATGGTTTCACGAAGCTGCACATTCAGTCATTGATGTCAACATCAATGGCACATTAAGGACCCTTGAATTGGCCATGGCTTATGATGCTAGGTACGTTTTTGCATCTTCGCCCGAAGCCTTTGGTGAGCCAGTATCTCAACCGATAACCGATGGTGATAAAATGATATTTTCAAACCCCGCTCAACACCAACGTCATTCCTATGGCGGCAGTAAATATCTTGGTGAAGTTGCTAGCCAACATGCCGCAAGAGAAGGTCTTGATGTCAGAATCGTTAGGCCGTTTAATGCATATGGCCCACGCCTTTGTGGGGATGACTACGGTCAAGTTATCGGGATATTTTTCCAAAACATCCTTGACGGCGTCGATTTAACAGTCCACGGTAATGGGAGTCAATCTAGAAGTTTTACTTGGATTGAAGATGTAGTTGATGGTTTTGTTAGAGCAGGCGAAGCAAATATCGGACCTAATATGGTATTTAATATCGGGTCTACTGAAGAAATTTCAATCNTAGATTTAGCCGGCAAAGTTGCTAAATTTTCTCCTAATGGGGCTNAGGTGGTCTATGGTGAAGGTTACTTTGGCGACTCTGACAGGCGACTACCGGAAATAAGTCGAGCAGTCGAGTTGTTAAATTGGCATTCAAAAGTATCTCTTGATGACGGCCTTCAATTGATGTGGGACTTTTTGACTACTTAGGACCGTAGTGTTTGTCAACTTTTTTTGACCACAAACTAGGTGCTGGCATTATGTTGTCCATACCGTGTTGAGTCAGCACATCAAGGCCATGCTGTGGGATTTTATCACTTGAAGTCCAGATGTGCTTGACTTGCATAACAGCCAATCTTGCAATTGCACCTGGTAATTCTTTTTCTTCAACCAATTCTACTTCTATTGCCGCAATCGCTTGCTGGATTAGCAACTCGTTACCGTCATGGGGGGTAAGGTCAACTAAATCCCACTCGCTATCTTCTGGTGGTATTGGGCTACCTGCTAAGTCGATCCAATCAACTGCTTGCAGGGTGCTTGGCATCACATGTAGAATTGCAGTACCGGTCTTGCGCATGTTTAGTAGAGTGCCTCGGTATTCTTTTTGCTTGTTCTTACTAAATGAGGCNATGAATAGTGGTGGAGTATTTGATACACCCATGACAGAGGTAAGGGGTGCTAGATTTTTGATACCATTCTCATCGATTGTTGAGGCAAGAATTAGTGGGCGTGGTGAGACAATACCGGCTAACCATGCAGACCGCTCTGGGTGACTCATGTCCATTATGTCGATGCGCTTTGCATTAGTCAAATCTTTACGCCTATCGGTTGCAAACCATGAATCTAATTTCCCCGTATGGACTTCGTCTAAGGCATGTTGAGTAAATTNGATGTAGGTTTCCCAAGCGGGAATCATTTCATTTTCTCCTCTTGAACGCTTTCTTTCGATAGAGTCATTTGCGTATTTTATGCATTTGACAAGAAACTCTGCAACTACGCCTTTTCTATCCATATTGTTCCCGCCTAATTGTTCAACCATATCATCGCTTGGACTCATATTCACTGCGTTGCATCATAAATTTAGCAGGGTTGCCGGCCCAAACTTCCTCTTCAGGCAAGTGTTTGGTCAACACAGCTCCCGCAGCAAGCACTGAGTTTTTGCCAATATCGCAACCGGGGACAACTGTGGCATTCCCGCCAATTACCGCACCATCGTGGACATTGATTGGCTGCCATAATGCCTTATTTCCTGATGGAGGGTAACGATCGTTGAGTAAGGTAGCATTAGGTCCAACAAATACTTGGTTGCCAAGTATACATCCATCAGCAATGTATGCGCCGCCTTGGATACGGCACTCATCGCCCATCACCACATTTCGACCAATGTGGGCTAGAGAGCCAATGGAGCAATTACTGCCAACTTCAAGATTAACTCCAATAGTACATGGCGACCAAGCAACGCTGTTGTTGCCAAGGTCTACACGGACATTTTGGGGTATGTTATCTGGCATTGTATCACTTACTCAATGCCCAGTTCAGTCATTACTTTTGCAACGTGCCCTTTTGTTCTAACGCCATAGCCAACCCAAGAAAGGTTGCCGTCATTTCCAATGACGAAGGTAGAGCGTGAAGTGCCCATGTATTTCTTGCCGTACATGCTCTTTTCTCGCCACACGCCGTATGACTGGTGTAGTGCTAAATCTTCATCCATTAGCAGGGGGAAATTTAGCTCTTGCTTGGCGATGAATTTATCGTGTGATTTTCCGGAGTCTTTTGAAACCCCAAGAACAACATAATCTCCTTGGTTCAGTCTAGTCATGGAGTCTCTAAAATCACATGCTTGTGTGGTGCATCCAGGTGTTGAATCCTTGGGGTAGAAATACAAAATAACATTTTTTCCGTCAGCCATGTATTGTTCTAAATCGTGTTTGTTGCCCACAGAATCGAGGCAGGAAAATCTTGGTGCAGATTGGCCAGTTTCGAGGTTTATCGCTTCGCTCATNACAACNAACCTAGAGTACTTTATTGATGAATTATTGCATCAAGTCACAAATCTTCACGTTTTTNGGAAAAGAACGATTATTTCACTCANTNTTTGTGNCTAAATCGGTCTCAGTTAACCATTTACCCGATATGCATGCAAAACCATCCGCAACGGGTTGGAGTGTTGTAGTTGACCGATTCTTTGAATAACTGCCTAGTTGAAGGCTATCTATGGTAGGGCTACGTCTGTCTCGTCGAGCCCGCAAATTTTTGAAGAAAATCCAACGTGCTCCTGGCAAATATGAGTTGCAAGAAGCAGCCTCAAACATCCAATCAGAACTCGACAAAAGAAACATCTCTTACGATGAGGCATTGACACTTGGCAACATCATCCAACATCGTGCGGATCAATTTGTCGAGGATGACACAATTGTCTACGCCATATCAGACCGTGATGCTTACCGCCGAACTCTCGAATTATACTTGAGGGACGCCTTACTTACCAGAACAGAACAGTTGTTACTCTGGGAAGAGCGCCGTCGTCTTGGCATCACTGAACAAGACCATAATCGCTTGTTAGAGCAATTACTTGCCCAGTGGAAGAAGCAAGGCAAGAAAGTCAATATTGATAGTTTCGAAGCCCCCGGTGGAGGTGAAGTATCTGCTTAATCGTGGCAAGTCAACTATCGCAGCAGTAATGCTGTTGTTGCTGGTTGCTCCAATGGTTGCGCCGTTAAGCTCAGCCAACAACTCCNCTAGTGCCAGAAGTGCCCCGGACTTTAGTATCAATTCTTTCACTTTAGACGGGGCAGGCTCGGTACAATCGGGTGTGAACATATTTGTAGAAAACGCCACGCATTCAGCGAGGATTGTCGTAGCAAATACGGGTTCAGCGGCAGGTACTGTAGTGGTGTCATTATTTCATCAAGGCTCTTCAAACGCTGGAAAGACTTTGGTGACTTCGCTTGAAATCGGCCCCATCAACCCAGGAACTGTTGCTAATCCGGTTCTTTTCCAATGGACGGCGACCCCCGGTGACGGACAGTCGATATTTGCCGAGGTTTTCTCGCTAAACGATCCAAATTCTGGCAACGANGAACGCCGAATAAATTTCGATGTCAAAAGCCCGGTNTACATGGTNGGNACAGTGCTTGACGATTCTGTCCCTCAACCTGCTCCGGGTCAAACTAATGCAATGGTAGAAAATGGTATGCAACAAATTAACGCTTCCGTAATCAACGAAGGAGTCAGGGATATCACTGCTAACCTTGAACTAGCCTTTGCTGAAGTAGCCAACCCTGCCAATACAATGTCGTTTTATTCTGGTGAGCAAATCATTAGTCCTGGTTCGTTATTTATTCCAGCAGTTACTGATAATCTAACAGCCANTTACAACTCAGGTCTAATGACTGGAGTATGGGAATTGACCGCGTCGGTAATTTTCAACGGAACTGGTGGTTGGAGTGAAACAGACTTAATCAGTACCTCAAATATAAAATTCTCTGATTTCATTGCGACTTTGTCTACTCCCTCTGACCGGACCACTGAGCCAGGACTTACGACAACTCTCACCTTCATTGTAACCAATATGGGCGCTCAATCTGATTCTTTCCAAATCGGTATTTCTAGCACTATGGGGTGGGCAGACCTCGGACAAAACGGTGGCTCAACACCTGTATTCTCACAAGGTTCATCTGAGACAATTCTTATCCCGGTATCCGTGCCTTCCTCCGCATCGAGGTCCGAGATAGACACAATTACGCTCACATTGACTTCTATTGGCGACCCACAAGTGCCAAGTTACTCTCTCTCATCAACTGCTAGAGTCATGGCTGGGGAATTGTATCAAGCAACAATTACCATGCCAACAACAACTACCATGGTGACACCGGGTCAAAGCATTTCCTTTAACTCAACAATTTCCAATATTGGNAATGTNCCTGGCACCTTTGACTTGGTTGCTGGACTATCCGTGACGTCTTCAAATTGGCAAGTTACTCTTTCAGAGTCGACAACTCCATTGATCAACAACACAGACTCAGGAATTTTTGGAGTCAACATCACAGTCCCCCCAATACAAATGCCCCTTGACCCTAGTGATTACAATAGAGCAGGCGATGTTCTGAGCGTCTGGGTTCAAGCAACTCCATCGGGCGGCGGTGTGCCAGTTACCCAAACTAGTCCGCTAGAAGTTAGACCAGTGATTGTGGTTGATCCCGGCCTTGAACAAGAACATATTCAACTAACCGTTGAAGATGTGATTGCCGCAAAGAACGGACAAGGCGTCGACTTGCCAAGAGCAATGGAAGTCGAAGTCAGACACAATTTAGATGGCACCATTACCAATACAGTTGATACAGTCTTGTCAATTGGCAACCTAACCTTCACTCCATCCAACAGTGGCGGCTTCTCAGAATCAGACCGCTGGTCTGCAAACGTTTCACCAGCAACTTTCTCTGGACTGTCGCTAGGTGATGTGCAATCAGCTGCTCTTGGAATCCAAGGTCCCGCAGATGACTATCCGTTAGCGGGAATAATTTCGATACCTGTTATTGCTACTCCTACTTTGGTGGGTCCACCGATCCCTAATGTAGAAGTCGTACCTGTCGAGAGGAATATCACTATTGGAGTCCCAACTATTCAAGGGGCGGCCATAATCGACCAAGGTCCGTTTGATGTACCTCTTGGTGAAATCACTCCAATCGACCTTTTGCTAGCAAATACTGGAAATGACCTGACGTCCTATCGCTTGTCTGTTTTAGATGATCTTCCAGACGGTTGGGTCACCTCAGTTAACACAACTACTACCACTTCCGATACAATTCTTGATTTGTCAGCAGACGTTGCAGATTATCCGTCACAAGGCAACTCTCACATGAGAGATTTCCAATTGAAGGTGACAACTGACCCATTAGCAGAAGCCTACTCTTTCCAAAATGTCAACATCAAAGTTGAGGATAGCAGCACAGGATTACTAATTGATGTCTTGCCAGTTTCAATAAGAGTCGGCCCATATGTCAACGCATCTTTGAGTCCGACAAATCAAACAGTTGACCTCAATACCACACTATCCGAAACTCCG
>PBTA01000060.1 GCA_002726395.1 Methanobacteriota archaeon
TATCGCGATATATTCTTTCGTTTCGGAATATGTTTTGGTTGAGGGTAGTGCAATTGGATGTTTCTTAGACGATGCTAATTTGGATCAAACCTACGGATATGTTGCAGAGGATATGGAAAATGAGTGGTTCAATAGCGATGTTGAGCGTACTTTTACCTGTGATAACGGTGATGAAATCCTCTTTTCTGACGTGAATAATGGATTCCAAGATTGTTATGAAGACGGTGCTGACGAACAGCAGTATGACAGTAATAACAATCCAATTAACTCGTTTGATTGCGATGATGGAAGCCAAGTGTGGATATATCAGGTGAACGACGACGTTGAAGACTGCTCAATGGGAGAAGACGAGAGCATCGAAGATAGTGATGACGATTCCGAAGAGCCAGAAAATTTTGCCTGCTATGACACAATCATGGAAGAATACGATTATGTTCGAAACCTAACCGATTGTGAAGACAATGGTTTTATTTGGATGAATTTGAATGATGACCATAATGAAAACGGAATTGTAGATGATGAGGAATTCCTTTGTGACAATGGTAACATAATACATGACGATCTAGTCAATAATGAAAATGACGACTGCGGAGATGGTTCTGACGAATACTCCGATGATGGCAACGGTGATGATGACCAAGGTGATGATGAATCTGAGGAGTGGAGATATGACTGTCTTTACTTTGTAGATGCGGGCAGTACAGTCTACGACGATAATGGTGATGCGTCTTTCAATGATTCATGGATTTCTGACGAACTAAACTATCTTTCATCCCTTTGTGGAACAGTTGTTGAAGAACCTGACATGTATCAAATCAATGAAGATGAGGCTGGAGATGGCAATATCACTTTGACTGAAGCAACAGATTATTTTGCATATGAAGATGATGAGGATTGGATGACCTTTATTCACTCCGCTTTCATGTGTTCTGATTACAACGCAGACTCTATGCTTGATTTAGTCGAGTTTAGTTCCTTCTACAGCTTTATATCTCCCGAAGAAAATATTGCTATGCTACTTTGCGAGATGGACTTAGACCAATCCGGCGAAGTAAGCCCTAATGAATTTGGTCTTTGGAAAAATCAATCAAATCAAATGTCTGATGAAGATTGGAATGACTTCCTCTCTGGATGGTACACAATCGACACTGACAATAGTGGTGGATTAAATGCTGTTGAACTCGCAGAAATGCTTTCCAGTGATGATGATGAAATCAACGAGGAGAATGAAAGCGATGTAGAAAATGATCGTGAAGGTTTGTATGCATGGATTATTACCAATTCACAGGATATGCCCATGGAAGGAACATTTAGCGATTACTCAATCGTACTTGCACAATGCACTATGGAAGATACTGAAGACTCTGACAGTATGGCCATGGACCTCGATAATACTCCAACGATGGACTGCAGTGAAGATGTCATGAAACTCTCAATTGCTGATGCAATGGCAGATAATGCAGCAATTACCTTCTATGATGCAGATGAATCTGGTACTGTTTCGGAGGGTGACGTGATTATGGTCAACAATGATACTGGTGATTGGAATACGGTTAGACTACACTCATCATCTGCTAACGCTTATTCTGACGAGAACCCAATGATGGCTCCTGGTTTCACTGGAGCTCTGGGTATGCTTGCGCTACTCGGTGCTGCTCTACTAACCCGCAGAGACTGATGGGAAAGTGGACTTGTAACTCTATCTTAGATGAAGACAATGCGGAATATGACCTTTGATACTGTGTAGATTATAACGATAAATATCAACCAAGCAATAGCTCAGTCGCTGTGTTTTTTCTGATGGCTATGAATCAAAATAAGTCGTTCAGCCTCTTCTACAAATGCTGCAAATTCAGCCAGTTCTTACTCAACACTTTGATAGAGAATTAATCCAACGACGCTAAGAGGTTTCAGATATTTGTTTAAAAAAATGTACCAAAGTAGTCCCTCTCGGATTTGAACCGAGGTCGGGGGAACCAGAATCCTCCATGATGGACCGCTACACTAAGGGACTATGTCCATCGCTAATGTGTTGTCTTTTTCAACTAAGCGGTAATTTAGGTTAATATATGTCGGTGATTGATTTATTAACCAACAGTTGTGGGTTTGACTCATGAAGAAAATACTAGCAGTGCTTTTTGCTTGCTCAATTGTTCTAGCCGGATGTATGGATTTAACTGACGAAGATGTTGATGCGATTGTTGACGCAATCGTTGAAATCCCTGGCTGTAACGCAGACGAAACTGCCTATAATTATGATGTCAATGCAACAAATAACAATGCATGTTTGACTGAAACCATATTGAAAGACTCGATTACGGATTTCATTAACCTAATGGATAACGGACCTGGTGCAGACCAAACAATGGGAATGTCAATGTCAGGCTCTGGAGATATGGAAGGCCAACAAATGGATTGGACCTCAGTAAATGCATACAGCCCAAGTGGCGTATACAGCAGCATGGACTTAGACTTGGAAATTATGGTTTGGTCACAATCTCAACTCATCACCGCCGCAGCAGATGGAACTATATTGATGCAGGTTGATTGGAACGGCGAAAGTATGTTGATGACCAGCGTCACACAGTACAGTTCATGGAAGGATAATATGGAGATGAATGATGATGACGACATGGACATGGGCGAAGATATGGGCCTGCCTGATATTAGTACTCCGGAGGTTGAACTTCCAGACGACTTTGATCCGTCTAATGCATTGTTTGTAGCAGGCTTAGCAACTGACAACGGATACGCATTCTCAACTACAATGGATGATGGCGAGGACTACTCTATGACCATGACGTTCACCCTCGGGATGGACTTGGTTGTTAGCTCAATGACCATGACCGAAACAATGGGTGGCGAATCTTCAACCTCATCAGTAACCATGCTTGATGACGTTTCATTGATGGGATACCTTACCATTGACGCCACTCTACCTTACCAGGCTCTTCCATTCGGAACCTCGCCAATGGGTGGAATGGATGGTAGTGATGATGACCATGATGACCATGACGAAGATGATGTTTACTGGGAATCCTACAACGGCGGCTACTGCGAATGGGAAGGAAATTCAGATGACGGAGAAGATGTCTGGTCTTGCAAATTGGATGAATCTGACAATTATTGGGATACATGGTGGTATTATTGTGAATTACATGAAGGAGACTGGCATTGTACCGACGACTTCGGGCAAAGCTCAGGTCATGAAAATTCTGCTTACCTAGACGAATATGATGCTCATGCAGGACACGATGACGACCACGACGATGATCTAATTACTCCTGAACAACTTCTTGCTGATATTGACAGTGACGAAAGTGGCACAATGAGTCTCGATGAATTCAATGCTTTTTTTGGGGGCAGCAATGAGATAGATATCAATGATCCTGAATTCTCGGAGATCTTTGATAACAACGATGCTGATGCATCAGGAGACCTAGATAACAACGAACTTGAAGGATTCATCATGGAATTAGATGCCTACCTAGAAGGTGGTCACGATGAAGATGACCATGATGATGATGATGAATATGACGATGATTTTCCCTCTGAAAGCGAGATGTTTTCCGGAATGGACGTCGATCAGGATGGCAATGTCACGCTAACCGAGGCTTCGGATTACTTCAATCAAATGATGAATGACGCACCAACTCCTGAAGATGCAATGGAAGATGCTGATTATGACGACTCTGGTAATGTCAGTTGGAATGAATTTGTTATTAACTGGAATGAATATGAAGATGAAGACGACTCCGACGATTATCATTTGAACAATAGTCAAGATTTGGGTGCTCAACTACACGAAGCTTTCAACAACTCTGATGATGATGCGAACGGTGGTTTAGATCTTTCTGAACTTCAAGATTTTATTGACCAAGTTGTAGTTATCACAGAAGCTTTAGAAGAAGATGATGAAGACGATGATGAGTTTATGTCGCTTGTCAACTCTGCTTTTGCATGTACTGATTACAACACAGA
This sequence comes from Methanobacteriota archaeon, assembly GCA_002726395.1. GTDB lineage: Archaea > Thermoplasmatota > Poseidoniia > Poseidoniales > Poseidoniaceae > MGIIa-L1. The sequence goes on from PBTA01000060.1 coordinate 3,982, forward strand.
CAATATGCTTGATTCTGATGAATTCAGTGAATACTACAATGGTATATTTGGTGGAATGAACGTCGGAATGATGCTTTGTTATATGGACTTAGACCTATCTGGAGAAGTAAGCGCTAGTGAATTCGCTCAATGGGCAAATCAGTCAGATGATTCAGAACCAATGTCTGATGAAGATTGGAACGATTTCGTCTATGGATTTGATATGATGGATACCGACGGTAGCGGTGGATTAAATCTTGATGAGTTAACTGTCTTTATGTTTGGCGACTTTGGTGATGGTGGGACATTTATGTGTGACAATGGTGGCGAAGTCCCTGGAAGCTTTGTCGATGATGGAGACAATGACTGTGGTGACTGGTCTGATGAGCCAAATTACAGCGACAATGGTGACGATGGACATGGTGACCACGGCAGTATGTTTGATTGGATGATTGCAAATACCCAAGCGGACATGCCGATGGAAGGTTCATTTGATGATTACTCAATCGTACTTGCAATGTGTGACATGGATGAGTCAGGTGATGATGACATGGGTATGGGAATGGGCGAGGCCCCATCAATGCTTTGCGGCGATGATATTATGAAAATATCTATCGCTGATGCGATGGCTGAGGGTGCTGTAGTTATGTTCCATGACGCAGACATGTCTGGTACTATATCTACCGGTGACATGGTTCACATTAGCCCAGATATCGATCTTGATTCTGACTGGAATATGGTTAGACTATATTCAACCTCGGCTGACTCTTATTCTGATGAGAACCCAATGTTAACCCCTGGTTTCTCCAGCATGATTGGAATAGTTGCGCTACTTGGTGCTGCTCTACTAACCCGTAGAGATTAAAGTCAAAAACTGACTTGTAACTCCATCATTAGATGGAGACAAAGCGGAACATGACCTTAGATACTGCGGAGACCATCAGGATAATCATGAACGAGCCAATAGCCCATCGGGCCCATGGACGCTCAGGTTTTGCTGGTGGCCACGGGTCAAAACCAAGCCGTTCAGCCTCTTCGACAAGGGCGGCAAGTTCAGCCAGTTCTTCCTCAACACTCTGTGCAGGCATTGGTTGACGGTTGATTGGGTCATACATCAATATGAGTGACGATTTAACAAACATAGTGTTTTAACTCAGAGCCTTGAGAATATCCTGGTGATATTATGACAAGTAAGCCAAAATCAAATGGTCAAACCATATTTGTGACTGGGGTAAATGGCCATATTGGCAATCACATAGTTGGTGATTTACTAGCCCACGGATACCATGTCAAAGGCTCGGTTCGCAACCTCAATGATGAGACTAAGACTGAGCATGTATTACAACACGCAAAGAACATCGATGTCATAGAACGGCTAGAATTAGTCGAGGGTGATATTTTGGAAGCAGATAATTGGGCAGAAATGATTCAAGGATGTGATGCATTATTTCACACTGCAACAATTTATTCCAANACTAAAGATGGTCAACTAATCATTGACACTGCCCTACTTGGCACAACTCATCTACTTACTGCAGCAAGAGATGCGGGAATTAAACGGGTGATCTATACCTCAAGTGTAGCAGCAGTTGGTAATACTCCCAAAGGGCGACCCAAGACNGAAGATGATTGGCAAACTGAACGCTCATCACCGTATATCATCGCTAANACTGATTCAGAGCGCAAAGCNTGGGAACTAGCCAAAGAATTTGATATTGATTTACGAGTTATCAATCCAAGTGCAGTTATTGGTGGCGGATTTGTTAATGCCACACCAAGCGTTAATTTCTTCCCTGACATCATCAACGGTAATGTTCCAATGGCGCCTAAAATTCCGTTATCTATTGTCCATGTCAAAGATGTGGCAATAGCCCATAGAAGAGCCTATGAAGTTGACGAAGCTGAAGGAAGATTCATTCTGGCACCACATAACAACCTAACATTAGTTGATGTCTGTCGGACTGTTAAGAAACTATATCCAGACAGCAAGGCACCAAANCGAGGCATTCCGCGCTCNATGATGTCNCTTGTCGTATTATTTGACTGGTTTAACGGACTGAGAGGCAAGAAACGCTACATGACTAGAAAGACAGTGAAAGGTTTCTTCCGTGGTGATTCTAACATGTCTTCAGCAAAAGCCACTGAAGTNNTAGGCATGGANTGGATTTCGCTAGAGGATTGCGTCACCGATACCATTGATGAATTCAAATCACGGTCGTTGGTACAATAGGATCTGAATGATTCTCTCCCTTAGCCCATTTCTTTTTGATAAACTTGAATAAAACTCTGGAAAAAACCATCGAGAATAGTAAGAATATTATTGATGTCCAAATCGGAAGATTATCGCTAGTTGCGATGAAATAAGTGACCACTAAAATGCCCATGCCATATACTGCTCTAAAGGCGGAAAAAAGCATCAAAGAACGGAACGTTGGAGACTTACTCAGTCGAGTAAAAAGACTCAACTTCTCACCTCCCTCCATACACTACGCTGAATCTTTTACTTCAAAATATGATGTATTGCTAAGACTATTTTAGCCAAGATTGCTAAATTGGAACGAGAAAAATTAGCCTTAAGCAATTAACAAGAGTATATAGCAGTCGCGGGAGANTNNAANCNNATGCAAAGCAGTAAATACGCATACGTNAAACTTAGTGGAATATCCTGCGTCAGGTGTGGCAGATTAGACGGAATATCTGTCGATGCGTCAGGACGATGCGCTGATTGCATAAACATGCATTACAATATCGATTAATTCACTCTTCTTCCGAGGATTCTTGCACAAATGGGGTGAAAATCCCACGCTCCTCTAGAATATCACAAGGCCCGGGTAGTACTGCTAGTATTTCATCAGTGGAAATCCCAGTATTCTTGTAAATCCTGTTAGCGAGTCGGTCTTTCTTGGTAATTCCAGAACTCAAGATTGCATACCTCGAGCAAATTGACAAGATTAGGTCAGGAGTACCGCTCATCAATAGTGGCACGCCATTTATCGCCACTATACCAATACCAATCTTAACGTCTAAATCCCTAAACCATTGTCGTTGACCACGAACAATAAATGCTCCTTTCCCAACATATTCGCCAGTTTGTGCCGTCTTGGAAACTTGAGCTGGTTTTACGGCAAATACTGTCCCGTGACCCCCACCACTAGACCATGCACGACTCCAACACAAAGCAAGAGTTGCTGCTTCGATTAATTTATCATCGTTAATTCTCTCATCACCCAATTTGTCGACTAATTTGTATGCGGGAATATCTTTGGGAATATTGGCCGGTGGATTTTCATCGATGACAAAACCTTGAGTTGCTCTAAGGCTACAGCTTGGAGCGCCATGGATATCAGCGTGGAGATACATGTCAGAGCCGGAGAGATGCTTCTTGACAATTGCATCATTACCCTTGGCATCTTTACCACCCACCAGTAAATGGCCTCCTGTAGTCATTGACCAACGATGGTTTTCAAACCATAATCGTTTACTGCGTTTTACCTTGNTTAAGCGCCCACTTTCTTTGGCTNTGACCTCTTTCTTTTGCGCCCGTTTAAGTTGTATATTGGTTTCTTCTAATGCTTCAACTGCGCCTTTGGTCTTGGCTTTTTGCCTGTTTGCTGTAGTGAAGAAATACTGGGCATTTTGGTGAACAGTATCATCTAAGCGAAGTTGTGCTTGCAGACCTTTAGGCTCACCATTATCATCAGGTAAAATACTGATNAAAGTTCGCTCAGCTCCATTCATAGAAACAATCCATGGAATTTGTTTGGCCATTTTTTGAGTATCTTTCCACCCATTAGTCTCAACTGCTTCTTTGATTTGCGATAGCAAACTTTCAACATGGCTCCAATTATTTTGGATGGTATGGCCGATCANTTGTTGTTTCTCAATTTTTTTAGTAAATCCTGATAGGGCTTTCTCTTGTTGCGCTTTACGACGTTCTAATTTCTCAACTTCCGTTGAGAACCCACGTCCTGGTGATGCAATGTCTAGCTTTTCGGCTTCTCGGCGAGCAAGGGCACCAGCGTCATGCGGTCCACGCCAAGCATCGACTGCCGCACACAATGTGGCAAATTCCATTCTCGGCTTACCATCATGAGCAGGAAGTAAGGTCGGGGATGCTTCATTAGCATATTGTTCAAGAAATTTATCTCGCTTAGCATCATCTGTTTGCTCATCAGATAAAACCTGTAGATTAGCGCTACTTTGTTCCTTATCTGGTTTAAGGATAAGATAGCCTTTGGCATCTGTTGTCAGACTAGCAAGTAAGGTTTGCAATGCTTGGTGAATTTTACCTACATCTACCTCAGCAGTGGCCGAATTTGCGGCAATTCCGGCTGATTCACATACTGCGTTAGCATGGGTTCCACCTAAGTTTGCTTTACCCCCCAAAGTTGCCACTAAATCACGGTCTGAATTTTCAAACATGTCTTTTAGAGCAGTTTCGTCTAAATCGTGTGGGTCNAAAGCAGCAGGTGGAGGTTGGTACTCAACTCCTTTCTTGAGAATACGTCCTGAATACTTGGCGTGAGTCAAAGGCTGAATGATAATTCCATCTTGGTCAACAAGAATTACGTTACCCTCCCTAAATACCTCAACATAAAGGTGCATTTGACCAAATTTGGTATCAAAGTCAAGTGCCAATACTCTATCAAAACCCAATTGTCTTACCGCAGTCATGCGGGCATTCTTCAGGAATTTCCGCAATACCATAGCAAATGGTGGGGGCGTCATTGGCATAGGACGGTCACGAGTTGAGGTGTAAACTCTAGAGCCTCTTACGATTACTAAATCAAATTGGTTACTTTCTTTAGGATTGATACGTAAGACGATTTGTTCATAATGCGGCATATATGATTTCTTGACATAAGCACCAGCAAATTGGCTTAACTCGCCAACAATTGCTCGAAGGTCAAATCCGCTCATGTTAGCCTTCATACTACCGCCTCATCATGCTGTGTGTTTATNGCTTATTGAATGCTACTTGAACCGTAGTAAGACTTTACCGATATTCTTGGCATCGTGAATGTGCTGATGAGCCTTAGCAGCGTCTTCAACGTCAAATATCGAATCAATGACTGGGTCCAAAACACCAACTTTGACTCCTTCCAAAATTCGTTGTAGTTGACTTGCCATGACTACTTCATCATCCCAGGTCCCCATATGAACGCCAAATATCCCTTGGTTNCGACTCATCATCTTCATTGGGTCTAGTTTAGGAGTTTTTCGCCACGCCAGGTAAGCCTTGAGCAGGGATCGCTTACTAGATGGGGCTGCTGAAGACATACCAAAAGAGTAGACTTTGCCACCCATAGCTAATACTTTCAGGCTGCGTTTGAGATTCTCTCCGCTGATTGGATCAAGGATGTGGTCGACTCCCCGGCCACCTGTTGCTTGTTTGATTACCTCAACAAAGTCCTGATTGTGTCGGTCAATTGGAATGCCACCATATTGCTTGATGATATCTGCCTTATGTCCTGAAGCAGTCGCCCAAACTTTGTCGATTCCTGCCCATTGGCAGAGTTGTAGGGCTGCAGTACCAACCCCACCTGCGCCACCATGAATTAGTACAGTATCTGTTGATTTTAGATTGCCTAAGTGGTGTAGCATGTGATGTGCAGTAAGGTAAGTGACTGGCATAGAGGCGGCTTTTTCCAAACTCATTTCGTCAGGTAGAGGGATTACTCGAGAAACTACGGCAATTACATGACTTGCCTGTCCTCCATTGGACATTGCCGCAACTACTCTTTGCCCAACCTCAAATTCGGTTACTCCTTCGCCAAGGGAATGGATAATTCCACTTACTTCGTATCCAGGGGTGAAAGGGAATGGTGGTCTTGGGCGGTAAAATCCTAGTCGCATTAGAGTATCGGCAAAATTGATTCCGGCAAAGTGGACTTCAACTCTCACCTCGCCTGCTTGAGGCTCTGGCATTGGCATTTCTATGACCTCCAGTACAGATGGCGAACCTGCTTTGGTGATAACTAGTCGGCGAGGCATGTCTAGCCTAATGAGTGTCATCAATCAATGCTTGCATGCCAATTGTTCGAATCATCCCTACTGACCTTGCCGCGGCGTTGGTGAGACAATAGATGCGCCAAGGTTTGATCTTTAGCAAGTCCCGGATGGGCACCTGGAGTATCCTCATACGCCGTGACNGCAATGTTTTCCAGGNCTGATAATCCGCTTTGCACCGCTTGTAACACCTTTTCGTGCCGTGCCCCACGATGTTGGATGTAATGCGTTAATTTCTTTTGCGGCAGTGCGATGACTGGACCGTGGCTAGGGAATAACAAATGTGTTTCTAAATCTCTAAGTTGCTCTAATTCCTCGATGTATAAGTCCATATCACCAGTAGCAGGTGGAATCAATATCGTGCCAAATCCGGCAACCATGTCACCAGCGATAAGGCCTGATTCACCGGCAAAACAAACATGGCCAGGGTGATGNCCGTGGGTGATGATTATCCTCCATTTTTGCTTACCCAAGTGCAATACTTCTCCAGTTTGNAAAATCCGGTCACAGTTAACGCTTCTTGCGGTATATTCACTACCCCATACCGGCAAGTCAAAAGCTTCTTTCAGTAAATCATTATCTGCTAGATGGTCACTGTGTGAATGAGTGTAAGCAATAGCAATTGGTGTACCATTATGGCGTTCAACTGCCTCGGCTAGATTCTCCATATCTTCGCGATAAACAACTGCTGGGTCAACAATAATGAACTCGCCATCCGGGTCGCCTAGCAAGTAGCAATTGGTATGATCTGCAGGAGGCAACGTAACTGTTCTAATTGGAACAACTTCTACTCCATAGCCAAATAGAATTGACTGTCTTCCCGGTTTACGTCGGGAAATATTTTCTGCAGCCTCCACTATATCGTCATCGCAGAACTTCATGACTCGAATAAATTCCATCAATATCGAAATGACTGGTGGTGCAACTTTGATTTCATTTCTTGACCATCGCTCGATTATTTCGCTTGGAGAAGCCCACATAATCTCATCAAATTCGGTCTGTGGCTCAAGGTCAATTTCAGGTACACTTTGCCATTCACCACAATGGAAATGGATGAAGGCGTTATCAAATTGAATCGGTCCAAATGGCGGGGTTATTCGATGGCC
>PBTA01000061.1 GCA_002726395.1 Methanobacteriota archaeon
TGTAGACGTCTTGAGGAACTGAGGTGAAAATATGGCAGGAGCAGGCTCAGACACAATTATCGATAGTGAATTGATGCAATTCGCACCGCTGATTATTCTCCTTCCAATGTTGGCATTCCCAGTGATTTTGTTCCTCGGACGCGTCTTCAACAGAAACCCATTTTGGAAAGACACTATGAAAGAGGGTGGCATAATTGCTTTGGTGGTTATGGCATCTAGTCTAATCATCTCTCTATTATTGATCAAAGATCACCTTGGCGGATTTGCTAGCATGAAAGACTCTGTGGATTTCCTGTGGTTAAATTCGAGTGTTTATGAAAGTGGCAATTTAACTTCAATCTCTTTTGGCTTTGGAATTTATATTGACCACATCACCGTGATGCTGCTATTTGTCGCATCATTCCTGTGTTTGTTGATTAATATCTTCAGCATTGGTTACATGAATACCGACCCTATCAATGATAATCGTAACCATCGGTTTTATGCTGAATTTGTATTATTCTGCTCCGGTATGCTAGGTATGGTTCTAGCAGATTCGTTCCTTTGGTTGTTTATCTTCTGGGAAATAATGGGTCTTTGTTCCTACCTACTAATCGGCTTTTATTACGAAAAGCCAAGTGCGGCATATGCGGCAAAGAAGGCTTTCCTAACCACTCGTATTGGCGATGTATTCTTGATAATCGGCTTAGTCATGATGTGGGACATTTTCGGCTCACTGGACTATGACGTAATCTTTAGCGCAGTTAACGATGAGACGGTCATGGCTGGAGTTTCTTCTAGTACTCTGCAATGGGCACTTGGGATGATGTTTATCGGTGCAGTGGGCAAGTCTGCTCAATTCCCACTACACGTATGGTTGCCAGATGCTATGGAAGGGCCAACTCCTGTGTCAGCACTTATTCACGCAGCAACAATGGTCAATGCAGGTCTCTACCTAGTTGCTAGGATGTTTCCATTCTTCGGCTCAGAGTATCTACAACATGACTTGGTCGACCTTGCCTTCATCATCGCTTTAGTTGGTGGAATAACTGCGGTAATGGCGGCAGCAATTGCCTTTGTCCAGCATGATTTGAAAAAGGTCTTAGCTTATTCAACGATGAGTCAATTAGCCTACATTTTCACAGGTCTAGGTTGTGCAATGTTCCTTGCCAATACCCTTGATTGGCAAACCGATAGCGATGCTCACTACATTGTGATTGTAGCCTTTGGTGCTGCATTATTCCACCTTTTCAATCACGCTATGGCCAAAGGAATGCTGTTCATGGCTAGCGGTTCGGTAATTCACGAGGTACATCATGCGCATCATCACCTACACCATCATGGTGACCACCACGACGATCACGATGATCACGGTGAAGATGACGATCATCATGAAGAAGAATTTGACGCTCAATCAATGGACAACATGGGCGGTTTGGGCTCCAAGATGCCACTCACCGCTACCGCAATGTTGGTTGGTTCCGCATCAATTATGGGTCTTCCATTGATTGGTGGCTTTTGGTCTAAAGAAGGAATAATTGCCAATGCATGGAGAGTTGCTCTAGAGGATCCTCGGTTCTTCTTGCCAGCAATGTGTGTGCTTGTTGGAGCCGCAATGACTGGATTTTACATGTCAAGAATGTGGTTGAAGACCTTCGCTGGCAAACCAAAGACCGAAGTTGCTGCTCACGTTGGTCAAACTAATACTTGGATTAAAATCCCGTTATTTGTCCTAACATTTGTGACCCTATCAGCTATTTTGTTTGCCGGAATGGGCTTTACTCACTGGGCACCAGACAGCGAATATGGTCTGTTATCTGAAAAGAATCTGTTTGANGGTATCGCTTATGAAATGAGTCACGCATTTGCCAACGGGGACACGTTCTTCTTCATTCTAACTTACGTAGCAATTGCCATTGGTGCAGTGTTAGGCCCAGGTCTTGCNCTTTCGCTATATGGTGGTAGCNTAGCCGAAGGTGAGAAAGTTANGCCATGGATGAAGCCTATTATCAGACTAAATGCTTGGGTTTACGGTCGCTANAATTTCGACAACCAAGCAATCGCCAACTCTGGATTATCTAGGGCACTTGAAAACCGTCTCTACATCGACCACTATTACGACATGGCAATGCTCAAGCTAGTAGCTGGATTTTCCGATAAATCAGCAGAGACCGACAAGAATGTCGTTGATGGAGTAATCAAGAAGATTGAAACTGGTACTCAATCAATTTCCAAAATTGTTCGTTCAATGACTACAGGGTCTGCTCGAGACTACATTCTAATGGTCGCAGTTGGGACATTAGGTATTTTCTTCNTACTTTGGGGGGTGGCCTGATTGACTGACTTGATTTCTATACCTTTGGTCGCGTTCCCATTAATTGCCAGCATGATTTTACTAGCCTTTGTGTCTAACGGCAATGCTCGAATGCGTGCTCGCTTAGTTGGACCAGTTAGAATGGCATGTCTAGTATTTTCATTGTTGATGCTCGTTCTTACTACTGGTATGTTCTTTAGATACTTTGGCGATGTAACTTGGATGGATATAGGCTTCAATGAATATGAGTTTGAACATAAATATACCTGGATTGAAAGTCTTGGAATCAATTGGGCTGTTGGCCTTGATGCACTATCTTTCCCTATGGTTTGGTTGACTACTTTCTTGCTACCTGTCACCATAATTGCCACCTGGAATGAAAAACATGGAGCCACCTATTTCCCTCTTCTATTGATGATGGGCGGTGCGCTAATTGGAGTATTTGTTTCACTTGACTTATTCATGTTCTACGTGTTTTGGGAATTAACCCTAATTCCAATGTTTTTCCTCATTCTAAAATGGGGCGGCAAAGATCGAAAGTATGCCTCTCAGAAGTTCTTCATCTACACCTTCACTGCATCAGTAGTAATGCTGTTAGGTCTAATCACCCTATACTTCTTACAAGACCCATACAGTTTAGCATCATCTGGTACGATGACCGGTAGAAGTTTCTCGATTCCAGAATTAATCGACAATGCGAGAGCTAACAATATCGGAGACAACTGGTACCTAGGTGCTCAAATGCAGAAGATACTCTTCGTTATGTTGATGATAGGGTTCTTGGTTAAACTTCCAGCCGTTCCATTCCATACTTGGCTGCCTGATGCTCACGTACAGGCACCAACTGGCGGCTCTATGCTGCTTGCTGGAGTAATGCTGAAAATGGGTGCCTATGGAATGTTTAGGCTACCAATTAGCCTGTTCCCGCATGCATTGTATCACTTCCAATTAGCCTTGATGATAATTGGTATGGTTTCCTTAGTATGGGGCGCAATAGTTTGTTTGGGGCAAACCAATCTCAAGAAGATGGTTGCTTATTCATCGGTATCTCACATGGGGGTAATTCTTATCGGAATTGCTACAATGCAACCAATGGGTTGGGCTGCAGCCCTTTTCATGATGTTCGCACACGGAATAATCAGCCCAATGCTGTTCGCAGTTTGTGGTGCATTCAAACATCATTACCACAGTATGGAGATTGGAGCAATGCGGGGTATGGCAAAACATTCCCCATGGTTGGCAACATCAATGATGTTTGCTTGGATGGCGTCTTTGGGTCTACCACTACTTGCAGGGTTTGTTGCTGAAATAATGATGCTAATCGCACTTTGGAAAATGATTTCTCTTGACGGATGGAGCATCTGGTGGATGGTTGGACCAGCACTCGTTCTAGCCCTAACTGCCGCTTACTATCTATGGTCGATGCAGAGAACAATATTTGAAGGGGGAGAAGATACTCAACCACCAGCTTCCATGAAAGGACATGCGATACCAGATATTAGTAACTCAGAAAAATTCGCTATGCTGATATTGGCTCTATTCACAATCATCTTTGGTGTTCTGCCATGGATAGCATTAGACATGATGGATGACTGGACTATTCAAGCATTTGAAGGCTTAATAATCCCGCTTCTAAGGGGAGGTGTCTGAGATTTCTACGGTAGAAAATGTTGAACCATTTGGTGATGGTTTTATTGCGGCACTTTGCCCTGAACTGATAATTTTTGCCGGTCTCTTAGCATTGATTATAATTCCAAACATCGGTAAAGGGACTTTCAGAATACCAGGTACTCAAACCAGAGTAATGTGGTTATTTGGTGGCGAGAGATTCAAAATTACCAGCAATCCCAAGTTGCCTGCATGGATTGCTACAATCACTTTAGGTGCAGCATTTGTTCAAACAGTATTATCATTCCAAGATGGAGTTGATCGAACTGCTATTGTTACTGAGAGCGGCACACAGTTGTTGTTGGTCAATGGGTTTAGTAGAGTCTTTGAAATGATTTTCTTTGGTGCACTTACCTTAGCCGCCTTTGCTTCGATGAATCGTTTAGAAGTCAAAGGGATCGGTCCAAAATTGTCTACTGATGACCTGTATAACAATCGCCGACAAGCGGATTTCTATATTCTAATGCTAACTTGTGGTCTAGGTATGTCTGTAGTTGCCCTTGCCCAAGACCTGTTTGTCTTGTTTATTGGCCTAGAATTGGCGTCATTCTCAACCTATGTTTTGGTTGCTTTCTACAAGGAATCTAAGGTTGGTACTGAAGCTGGAATGAAGTATTTCATCGTGGGCTCAGTAGCCTCTGGAGTTGGGCTTTATGGCCTCTCAATGCTTTACTTATGGGCCGGTTCTTTACAATTTGATGTCCTTGCGGCACAGTTCATTATCAATGGGACAGATCCGCTTCCACTGATTGGTATTGGTTTTGTTTTGGTTGGTTTTGGATTCAAAGTTAGTGCTGCGCCTTTCCACTTTGCTGCACCAGATGCGTATGCTGGTGCTAGCAGTCCAGTTGCTGGTATTCTGGCTACTGCAAGCAAGGCAATGGGTATTATTGGACTCATCAGAATGCTGTTAATCGTTGCTTCTCCTGAAGCCAGCGAAGATGGCACAGTATGGTTAACCCTGCTTGGAACAATCTCCATAGTCACTATGACATGGGGCAATATTGCCGCACTAGGCAGCACCAATCCAAAGCGTATGCTTGCCTATTCCTCAGTCGCTCATGCCGGTTACATGCTTGCTGCAATAACCGCAATTGGAGCATGGAATTGGGACGACTCACTTGCAGGAGAGCCCGGTGAAGCAGCCGTTGCAGTGCTGACCGCAGTGATATTCCATCTTGTGGTTCTTGTTGCGTTTAAGCTCGGGGCTTTCCTTGTCCTCTCAGTGCTAGAATCTGATGGTGATGCATCACGTCTTTCATCGCTTGGTGGTTTAGCAAAGCGTGAACCATTCCTAGCAGTTGCTATGTTTGTCTTCATGATTTCACTTGCTGGTGTACCTCCACTAGCAGGATTCGTTTCTAAACTTCTAGTTATAATGGGTATTGTCAAGGTGGCAATTGGCCAGATGGGTGCAGAAATAATGGCTGGAGGAGATTACGGTCTTGCTGATGTTCACTGGGTTTGGTGGTTAGCCCTGGCCATGGTAATTAATTCAGCAATTTCGATGTTTTACTATTTACGGGTTGGAGTAGTTATGTTCTTTGAGGAACCAGAAGAAGGTCGAACAGGACCACTTCCGGCTGGTTGGCAAGTAAGATTTGCCATCCTAGCCTGTTTGATGGCGACGCTCTTCATGGGGGTTGCTAGTGACCAATTGTTAGAGATCTGTGAAGTTGCGGCAAAGAGCCTAAATTATAGTTGGAATTAATCTGCTTCTATGTGGTCAATTCAATAAGGGATGTCGATTAGGCCGCATGAGTGAGCCTCAATGGGTAGAAGACACGAAGAAAAAGTCGACGTAGAAGAATTAGCCCGTCTGGAAAATCCAGAGGATGGTTCAACTAGTAAGATTCGTGTCAAAATGCCTAATCGTAAAATCAACGAGATGTTTGCTCTAGCCGACCAAATTTTAGGCGGCAGAAGGGTATCGATACTTTGTGAGGATGGAGAGACTAGACTGGCTAGAATTCCAGGTAAAATGCGCCGTAGACAATGGGTCAGAGAGGGAGATTTGATTATTGTATGGCCATGGGATTTTCAAGATTCAAAGGCTGATGTGAAGCACAGATATACCAAAACTCAAGCAATGTATTTGTCGAGAAAAGGAGTCCTTCCTGACGATGTTGATATCTTTGGGATGAATGTAACCCATGACGACGATGATGAGCATGATGATATCTTTGGAGTCATGGACACAGAAGAAGATGATGTGATTGAGGACTCTGACGATGATGTCGACGCGATGTTTGGCGATGCTGATGAAGCAGAAGAAGATGATGTAGAGGACATGTTTGGGGACGCTGAGGAAACAGAAGCCAAAGCAGCGCCAGAAGAAACTACAGAAGAGGCCTTTGTCCCTGTTGAAGAATATCCAGATTCCGGTGATGAGGGCGATGATGATGACGAAGACATCGATATCGACTCATTATTCGGCTAAACTAAAGCCCAGGGGTGGTCGATTGAAAGACCGAAAAGAAAACTGGGACGAACTTGCAATCAACAAGAATCGTAACCGTAAAGGTAAATCGAAGCGTTCAAAGTCGAACAAAAAACTCAATCAGGATGAACGCGATGATCGTGATTTTATTGATTCCTTAGAAACTTCTACTGGCAAGTATGAGTGGATGAAGGAAAAACGTTACAAATCGTTATTTCGTGATATAGAAAATAAACTGCAAGGAGTTATGGGTAAGGGTTCGTTTGAATGGGTAGATCGCCGAGTCTTTGACCAAGTCTTTGACAGACTTACCCTGATGTCAATATTCAAATTGATGAAAAATGAAGTAATTGATACGGTTGATTTTCCAGTTGCTAGGGGAAAAGAAGCTCACGTATTCCACGGTACAGACCCTAATGGTAAACCGATTGCCATCAAAATATTTCATACATCAAATGCTGTATTCAAAAACCTAATTCAATATATTGAAGGTGACCGCAGATTTAGTGGTCTACGACGTCGGCATCGAGACCTTGTCGACATATGGGTCAGAAAAGAACAAAGAAACCTCTCAAGATTAGCCAAATGGGGCCTTAAGGTCCCCCAACCATTAGGTATTCACAAAAACGTCTTGGTAATGGATTATCTTGGGAATGACACTTCTCCCTTTCCTAAATTACGCGAGGTTTCGGTTGAAAACCCACAAGAAGTATATGATGAATTATTAAAATTTCTTGCAGTTGCATGGCAAAAAGCAAACTTGGTGCATGGAGATTTCTCGCCTTTCAATATCCTATGGAGTAATGAGGCTGGCCCAATCGTCATCGATGTAGGCCAAGCGGTAATACAATCCCACCCTAAAGCCCAAGAGTTCCTAATTAGAGACGTGACTCGTTTGGTAGAATGGGGTAGCAAAAACGGCTTAAAAATGGAACTGGCTGAGGCGATGTATGAAGTTCTAAATATGGATTTGACTCATGTTAAAGAACAAGAATGAACCGTCATTCCTCTTCCCAAACAACTGTTTCATCTTCTGATAATTCCATCATTTCAAAGACCGCCTCTCCATCTTCAGGATCTACCTGGCTGGCTCGCATTCTTCTAGATCTTCGATTAGAAATATCCGATAGCCCGGGGACTAAATTCTCAAACCCAGTAGTTTCAATAGAATCCGTTTTAACCTCGATTGAATCTAGCGAACGATTGCTTAATTTAGCCTTACGACGGTCTTTCTCAAGATAACCAAGCACGGATCCATGTTCAGAGCCACCAGCTAACATTTCGATTGCTTGTCTAGCAGCAAAAAGGCCTTCCTGCTCGCCAATAATTACTACTGTTGATTTGTAAATAGTAATCTCGGTATCCGTTAGGTTTTCGATTAATTGTCTTACTTTCCCTTGACTGCCAATAATTCTTGAGCGGACTCTTCGCTGTTGATTTGAGCGTTTTCCAACGAAGTCTCTCAAATCAACCATTTCGAAAAAATGTCGATCATCAAACAAGCGAATGGCGGCTTTTGGCGCCATTCCACGGCCGATTGCCTTCACCACATCGGGTAATTTCATTGCTTTTACCGGGTCATAACTCCCGGCTTGACCCCATGTGACTTCTACATCACCAGTCTCAGAATTGATGAATAAGTCTTGACATCCGCATGCTTCGCGAATTGATTTTACTGTAGCGCCTTTGGCACCAATCAAAACAGCAATCCTGTCTTTTGGCACCCTAGGAAGACCTTGTCGCATGGTGGTGCGTGAGACTCATATCTTTTCAATCCCTTGTATTCCTCTGTAGTAGAGAAATAACGAATGCGCAAACAATTATTGCCCCAATTGAAGGATTAAATGACGGTGCATTAATCACGCTACTAACTGAAGCGCCAGTAACAACCATGTAGTTGTGATTATTATTTTCATTGTATTCATCAATTACATTATTTGGGTCAATCACTAATCGCAAATCGAATTGTCCTTCACTTGGAACAGTATAATTCCAGATTAGTAATTCTTCTTTATCAGTCATTAAACCAGCATCAAGCGTTCGAGATTCTATCACAGTCCAAGCAACCTGAGCATCTCGGTCAGCCGGTGCAGATTCAAGTCGCAAAGTGATTGCTCCTCCATAATTTTCATTCACTTCTAGCAAACCTGTCACTGTAACATTACCGGTGGAATCCCCTGGTTTGACAATCAATCGATCGACATTAGTTTCAGTTAAATTCCACTCAAAGTCTAAACTTGGCAAAATCTGGTAAAATACCGGGCTGGTTTGGAATGAATTCCCTGCAACATCGGTAACAGTAGCTCTAAGCATCAAGTATTGACGGGATTTAGTAGCCCAACTTGATTGTGCAACCACGCTGTCTAGTCCACTCCCCATTGAGGCTTGCCAAGAGCCAGAAAGGTCTGGAGTTTGACCAAATCCATTGGCATCAAATCCATATTCGATGAATGAGTTGGTATTGTCAATTCCCGAACTTACATCTATCGCTTGAAATTCAACGTTTGCTGGGCCAATTAGTGCTGTGGTTAATTCGTCTACTAACCATCCGCTGGCAATTGGGTCTTCAGTATCAACTTGAATTGATATTTGGGTAGTTGGGCCAATATTACCAACATTATCACTAGCTCTAACCGAGATTGTATGGCTGCCATCATCTAGATTAAGCGTGTAGGAATCTAACGTGTTTTGAGTCCATGATGCCCCATCTAGGCTAATCTCAGTATGGGCAAGTCCACTGCCTTGTCCATCATCTACTGCATTAATTAGTCCAGATAAAGTTACAGTTGAACTAGATAGCCAACCTGATGATGAGCCACTACTAATTGTTCCGATTGTTGGCCCAGTTCGATCAATTCCGATAAACATAGTTTCTGTGACGCTAAGTCCCGAGTTATCATAGACGGTAAGGCGGGGATTCCAAGTGCCCTCACTAAAACTGCCAGAGGACCAATCCCAACCATAGGCAATGCTAGCGGGACCGTCGCTTGCCGGAGCACCTGGGCCCGGGACATTGGTCAAAGTGGCTCTGAGTAAATCATCATCAGCCGCATTCCAAGAGAACTGTAAAGCAGCAGTTGAATCAATGGAAAACCAAGCTCTGTCTGATGCCGAAGCCCCTGTACCATATTCAACATCAGCAACATCAAATTGGGTAATGATGGGTATTTGATTATCAACGGTAAAACTCGGAGAAATTTCTTGCACATTTTCAGCAACGGTATCATCATATGCAGTTGCTCTAAGAGTGTATGAACCATTAGCGAGTGTAGTAGTGTCCAAGTAAGTAACCCACGGAGAGGCAGTTAACACCGCAACACTAGTCCAAGTTGTGCCATCAGAGATTTCCACAGTTAGTGAGGTGATAGTACCACTGCCACTAAAACTGAATGATAGCGTGTATACGCCAGTCAAACTTTGACCGCTGCTTGGTCCGTTAGTATAACTGATGGTCACGTCTGAATTGGACTGAGCAACAAGTGGCTCTTCCACCAGTTGATTATCAGTACTATGTTGTGATGGAATTGTTGTGCATACTAGCAAGAGGCACAAAAAAGCCGCCATGCCAGTTGCTCGCATGATGTTTACACAACGGCGATAAGCCTTGAATGCTACCCTCGATTTATCACTAATCCAATGTTTGATTGAGGTTACTGCTGGCGTCACATTGCGAGCGCAGATTTTATTGATATAGTGGCAAGTTTAGAGATGGGTTCAAGTGCTACATCCTTAGTCCATCTAAACGATGGCAGGTAGAACAGCGGTCTTTCTTGGAGCAATATTGCTTGCCATGGTCGCCCTTCCTTTGAGCGCAAGTGCGTACGATAGTGGCGGCATTGAAGCATCAGAGGCCCAAGTAGCCATGATTCCTTCAACAGGACTCTCAGTTGGTGACTCAGCAACTTTTTTTCTAACCTTGACCAATACTCAACAAGGTGAAGCAAATAATGTCGGTTATGCATTTTACAAAAACCAAAAAAGCAATAACAACGAATTCCTCAGAGACGTAATAGATATTTCAGGTGACACCTCAGAAACGGTAAGTGCTACCTGGGATGGTTTGCTAGAAACTGACGATAAAATCTGGATTTCTTTCGAATATCCGTATGAGAGCGGCAACGAGGTCTCTTTCTTCGTCGAATTTGATGTCGCAGGATTACCTAATTTACGAATAATCCAAACTGTCCTGACACCCTCTACGGATATCTATGCCGGTGATACGGTAGAAATTTCATCGTTAGTGAAAAATACTGGTACTGAGGCTGCCATAGCAAGTCAGCTAGAGGTCGATTTGCCGGGTTCAATAAGTAATCAAATTATTACTACAACTAGTTTGACACCCGGACAGGAAACTTGGGTCAATACTTCTTTTACCGCACCTGCAACAGGTTCTTACACGATTTACCTTACTCCCGATTACAATGACCAAGTGACTGAAGCTTCAGAACAAGGCAAAACTGTAGAGCTTGCTATGTTGGTTAAACCTCGTATGGATATATATCATGTCGGTGACTTAGACGTGACGCCTAATTCAGGCTCAGTCAATGGTCCCTGGTTTGTTAACGGAACAATCGGTAGAACCGGAGACAGCGGCACTACAGCAGTCACTATGTGGCTTGAAATTGCCCACTTGGACGGGATGATAGTTTCCCCACCATTCACCGTTTCACTAACTGGTGCCACTGATACTCAAAAATCTTGGTCAAATAGTTTTGATGATAATTTAGTTGGCGCTCTAGCGCCTGGTAGTTATCAGATTACCGCAGTAATTGACCCATTTAGTGATGGTGAGTTTACTCAAGAAGATACTACCAACGATAGAGTTTCATCTAATATGGTTATCTTGGAATCACCAGATGTACTGGTCGATTCAACAGCTCTACCCTCTACACCAGTAGTGCAAGCAGGTAACAAGGTGACTTGGGGCGTTACTGTGACAAACTTAGGCGGAGTAACAGTTAGTGGTAATCTAGCATACACCTTTGAAGGGGTATCGGCTAATTCTGAGGTGATCATATTGAACGCTGGTCAGTCACTATACTGGACTAAAGAGTTGTCAACCGGTGCAGGCTCTCATACAGCAGAATTTGTCGCACAATGGACGCCAGCAGGCGACTCACTAGACAGAGATTTAACCAATAATATTGCTAGTAATTCTATTTCAGTCGAGTCAAAACTTGTCCTAAATTGGGCTGGCTCATCGCTGAGAATCCTCGATTTAAACCGAGAGCCAGTGGAATTGCCACTAGATGAAGGTGATGAGTACATCTTTGCAATAAATTTGACCAGTCAAGAATTGGGTTCTTTGACCATTGATTGTTATGATGCAAACTCAAACATACTAATTGTTACACTGCCGGTAAATGTTACAGAAATAAGTCAAAAGGTATCCCTGGAATGCCAATTTACTGCCTCCTCTCCATCAACAACCATACAAATGACGCCTTCAGACCCTGCAGTTACCAGTACTTACACCCGCAAACTATCTACCACTTCCGCTGCGTCTGATTCGGTTGATAGTGAAAGTTCTGGTATGGGGACTGCAGCATTAATCGGTCTTGCAGTTGTTGCATTAATAGTCATCTTTGGGCTTGCTATGTGGTTAACTAGGGAGTCAGACGAAGAAGTAGAACGAGATATTTTTGAATACTGTCCTGCCTGTGATGGAGAATTAGAGGGTGACGAAAATCGCTGTCCTCATTGCAGCTTCAATCTGGCAAAGGCGAGAAAACAATTCCACTCATGCAAAGAGTGTGGCGAGTCAGTACCAGATTTGATGGATAATTGCCCATATTGTGGTTCTGAACAAGATGTTTCCTCGTTCTTTGAACAACGGCAACGCCGAGAAAGAACAGTTGTAGCCAAAGAAGAGGTTGCATTACCTGAAGTTGATGATGATGAAGTTGTAACAGGGGCGGAAGACTTTGACGAGACGGTGAAAGAATTCGGCTATGATGAAGAGCAATTTGGCGATCATTGGGATGAGAACATCGCCACAGCAGAGGCAGAAATTGCTGAAATTGAGCAATTGTATGAGGCCGAAGAAGTTTCCACTGAAGGACTTACTCCTGAAGAGATTGAAGAATTAGACTCACAGGTAACCACTCGCCTAAAGGGGCTCAAAGAGATGAGCTCAGGAGTACAAGACCTTGATGAAATGCTTGCAGCCAAAGGTGAATTAGTTTCTCACAAAGACGATGGTGCAGATTTATCTGCTAGTGATGCAGAAATAAGAGGTAGAATCTTTGAATTAACCGGCGAAGATGGAGTCATGCCTGGTGATGAAGTTCATATTGGGCTTGGAATTTCAGATTCTTCGTTGGCAGGAAATGAGATCGAAGAGACAAATTCCGACTTTACTTTCGAGGAGGATGACGTTCCTATTGCCAAGGTTGAGCAGACTGATGAATTACAACCAGGAAGACAAAAACCGAAGCGACGTAGTTCAACAAAGAAGACTGCTGAATGCGGTTCTTGTGGTGCTGAAATACCAATCATGGCAAAGGAGTGCCCGGTCTGTGGCGCTGAATTTGAGTGATGTCCGTCGGCTTTCATAGGGTTCGTCATCGCGTTGGCTCGGCCACCGTGTGCGTCATCCGGACGCTTGCCGATTGATTTGTACACTTCAAACACACGCTCGATTAATCACTTATTTGATAACCAAGTTGTCTATCGCAGAGGCATGAGGAGATACAGTCTTGCAGTGTTCCTCATATCGACGTTTATGTTGTCAAGCCTTTCTGGTTGCCTTGGCTTGCTACAAGCAAGAGAAACCATCGAAGGAATGAGAGACCCTGTTAGGGAAGTATCTTATCCAGATAAAGTTGACATGACTCATACTTTTACCACTATTTCAATTCAACCTTATTCTAATTTTACTTCCTTTCCAATAGACGATGCTGTTGAAAGAATCGAGATATACTTCAAAGTAACAATGAGTGGCTCAGATCAAGTTTCCTGTTTTGACCAAGCGCTAAGCAGTGAATTGAGGTATGTTCGAGCAGAAGTGACTGCCCCGTCAGGCACAGTAATTTGGTCACAGGACGTTTGCCAAGACGTAACTCCTACCGTCGACAATTTTGAACCCGATCCAGTGTTTGAATTTGGTGATTGGGACTTAAATGTGGAGTCTAGAGGTTGGGGTGAAACAACTATTGGAGCCTTGCAAGACAATTTTATCATTGTCATAACGATACACAGGGTATGTCAACAATACCCTCTTGAGTCGCCATGCGATGAGTGATTATACCGCTAGAGATTCATTACAAGCATACTTTCTAGAGCAATTTTGACATTTACCAATTCGGTCATGGTTGCGCTTGGCACCACCAAATACCATCAGTCGTTGTATTTCTTTGACCTCATCAAATAACTCTTCTTTGGTATTTTCATCCCATACAACCTGGTGGATATCCTCATTTCCGTACCTCAAGATACCGTAAGGAGTGGTTCTTTTGGTATTGATTTCAACTAGGTGGATATATGCCAACACCTGTCTTTTATGCGATGAATGTGGACGCTTTGGAACTCGACCAGTCTTTTGTTCGATGGGAATAAATTCCCCATCAATAATGACAATTTGATCAGGTCTTCCTCTAATCCCAGTTACACTATCAATGAGTAAGCCAGCAGACTCTTCGTCATCAGAATATGCTACTTCAGTACCTTCTTTTAGTCCAACATCTTTTCTAGCTAATTCCGATGCATTTTCCATAATCAATGCGCGCTGCAATTGCCAAGAAGCAGCCAACGTCCATAGCATTGCTAACATGATAAGAATGAATCCGGCTTGTTTTCTATTATCCGCACCGTTTAGGGCAATCGAATGGATTCCTAGCAAGATAGCCGCAAATAACAAACTTGTCTCAACTTTTCCAGCCTCAAACCAGCCTCCTTCAAACCCTTCTGGCTCCCACTCAGGTTGGAGAGTTTTGGTTTCTTGAATCAACAGATTTTTCTGTTGTTTTATGGTTACGTCAATGCCAAGCCAACTACGCCAGGGAATTGATACTGCAATGATGCCAGCAATCAGTACAGTAAGGCTCCACATCGCAAGGTATTTCGCGACATCTTTAGGATATAATACTACGTCGTCAATACTCATGAAGGCAATAGAATCAATCACTATGGCTATTATGACAGTAAACCACCATGTCCAAATAATCATATGACGTTTGAATTGGCTTTGTTTGATCTTAAACTCAGATACTCTTTCATGTATTTTTGCATGCTTTGCTTTGCCAGAATTAATTGCATCACCCTGCCCAGAATTACCTTTTTTGGCTAACTCCCAAGACAATGGGCAATAGGTGTGGCGTTCAATGTCACTAGCACTTACTTTTGGCAAATTGTTGTTGACGTCTCGCCAGAATCCATCTTTACTTTTTTTGGCTGTTGAGGGGTCGAATTGTGAGCCTGTGCCGTGGTTAGTCACATCCCCCATATTAGTGCGTTTGATGTCTTGAGTCTTCTAATCTTCGCCAATTTGTTTCACAATTTTTTACTCAAAATGTGATTTGTCGAAATCTATCATGTTGCGAAGCGGTTTAATATGGGGGTCAAGTCGGTCGAATGCTGAGGTCATTTCATGTCTGAAGAAGCAAGCCTATTGTTACCGTTTGAAACCTATGAAGAAAATGCTGTAAATATTGGTACTCAACAAAAGAGTGCCGATATGGCTAGATTCATTGATACTGTAAGAGACGATGGTCTTTATTTATTAGATGTCAACATGACAGACTCCAGAATTAGAACTACCGCAGATTTTTTGAACAAATTCGAAGCACCACGTATAATGGTTGTTTCTGCAAGACAATATGGACAAAGACCGGCAAGAAAATTCGCTGAAGCAGTTGGTGCTCACTCTGCGGTTGGAAGATTTATTCCAGGCTCTCTAACTAACCCTGCTCTACGCTCATATGTCGAGCCAGATATCCTGTTTGTTACCGACCCTGCTGCAGACCAGCAAGCCTTGAAAGAAGCGGTAAACACTGGTTTGCCAGTTGTGGGGATTGTTGATGCTAATAACAATCTAAGAAATGTTGACATTGCAGTACCGGCCAACAACAAGGGACGTCGTTCTCTAGCACTAATTTACTGGTTGTTAGCCAGAGAAGTTCTGAAAGTACGTGGCGAAACCACAGACGAAGACTGGGCAGCAGCACAAGATGTTGAAGACTGGCAATCTACTTTCTAATTGCCTCACCAGTAACCTAGATTATTTGTCGCCTCGACAATATACATTACACCACTAGCAACTATGGCAATTAGTATACCAGTACTGATTACCGATTGCTTCCATTTGGTTAGCCAGCGTTTACCCAAATTGACTCCCAAAATTGCTGATATCACTAAACACGGTATCAAGATAAACTCGTCAAGTATTTCACTTCCCTCAAACATAATGTAAATCGGAATGCGCGTGAGGTCTACTGCTAGAGCCAAGACACTTGCTGTAGCTGCATAGGCAACCTTGTCTGGTAACCTTTTTTGTAGAAACATTGCCCTTAGTGCACCTTGATGACCAGTCAAGCCACCAAAGAAACCAGATCCAAATCCACCGATTCGGTCTTCGGTATCTGGTAGCCTAATCTTTGTCCATTTTTCAGTAACTGATAGAATTGGTAGAATAATTAGTGCTATTCCAATAACTAGCAGCAATGGGTCTGAAGGAATGTAAGAATGCAATACTGCACCAATTATTGCGCCGATAATCAACGCCCATCCATAGCGTTTAACTGCCGAAAAATCAACACTTGCCTTCAATAATTTAAATTTCCAAGCATTATGTGCGCCATGAATAATGGCAACAACAGCGATGGCTTCGTGTGGTGGTAACCAAAATAGTACGACAGGAGTCAGCATAGTTGCTAGACCAAAGCCTGCAGGGACTGTTAATGCAGCAGCAAGCAAAGTGATTACCATGCTCACTACAATTAACACAAGTTCCATGAACTATTCAACATCAGGCAATGAATAAATCTGTCTAAATAGAAAGCCGTGTTTTATCTGTTATATTGCTTAAATATAGCAAAAATTGTAGTACATATGTCGGTTGAACCTTTTTCTATTAGAATACGATGCCAAGTGATATGTTAGGGGGTGAAAATCACGCCCAAATGCTGTCCTTTGCTGGTTTCCTACCGGAAACAAAAGTAGCGACAACATCATTTGCATCACCAAGTGACTTGCCGCGTTCCCTAGATTTTGTTCGATTAACCGGAATCTTAGCACATCGTGAAGTATCAAACGGTCAAGGAAGTTTTGAATTAGCCGTAGGGGCGGCTAAAAAGGCTCTTTCAAGGACTGATATAGAGCCGAGTGATATTGATTTGGTGATTAATTGTTCAGTTAGTAAGATGGACGGTAACCTTAGTCAGCACTTATCACCAAGTTTCGCTACTTTAATTGCTAATGAATTGGAAATTACCAACGCACAAACATTTGATGTTTCCAATGCATGTGCTGGGATGTTAACCGGATTGATGATTGCTGAATCAAGAATTAACAGTGGTCAATGCAAGTATGCATTGGTTGTATCGGGGGAGCACATTACTCCTATTATTGAGGAAGCCAAGAGAAGGAATTTGTATCTTCACCCGCGAGCAATTGCCTCACTTACGGTTGGTGACGGGGCAGCAGCGTATATTCTTGGGCCATCCAAGGAAGCCGGAAGAATAAGATTTAGTGAACCATTTACTATGGCACAATACAACAGGCATTGTATTGGACAAGCTTGTAAATCACATGCAGGTCCGCAAATGAGAACTAGAGCTAAGGATTTGCAAAACGGTATTATCGATAATTTAGGGGATTTTCTTAAGAGGTCAATTGATTATATGGAACTCAAGTGGGATGAAATAGATCACACTTATTCTCACCCAACAACTCCCAAGGCAGTCAAAAAAGGCGCAAAAGTAGCGGTTGAAATGATGGGAGAAATCAATTTCTTGCACAACAATAGCGCGGAAACTGCTAACACTGCATCGACTACCCACGGTGTTCAACTCGAAATCTCTCAAAATACCGGCTATCTAAAGTCAGACCAGACAGCATTGTTGGTATCATTTGGTTCAGGTCTTGCAATCTTAGCCGTGCATTTTAAACTACCAACGGGGGTGGAAAATTGGTCGTAATGCTGTCTTGGGAAAGTAAGAAAATAGGTTATACCGGTTTGTTAAAATCCACCATAAAGTTGGCTAAAAAGACCATAAGTAATGCAGGTATTAAGGCCGATGAAATCGGTTTGATAGTGCATGGTGGTGTATACAGAGAGCACTTTAGAACCGAACCAGCATTTGCTACTCACATCCAAGGGGACCTCGATATCCACTGTCATGGCATTGGACTTGATAGCCAGTCATGTTTCGCGTTTGATGTTACTGATGGTAGTTGCAGTCCACACGTTGCTATACAATCGATTGCCGATTTATTACCGGCTCTTTCAACCAATTATGCCTTGCTGTGTATTGGGGATGATCGTCCGACGAAATATTGTGATTGGGAATATGAGTCGTATTGTGTTGTCGCGGTAATTGGACTATCTGGAGACGGCCCTAAGTGTGAATCAATAAGTCACGACAACTCAAATTTAACTCCAAGTGCAACTACAACCGGCTATTTTGACCAAATTATCAAAGGGAATAAATTTGTCAAAACAGGAACGGTTGAATTTCTCGAACAACACTTAAGCAGTAACTTCTTTCAAGGTCATCAAAACTGGTTATCTGGGAAACACATGCATGAATTTTTGCAGCTAATCAACAAACATGATGATACACTAGAACATCGTATAGTAGACCGCTCGGGTAAGTCAACAACTGCCAAGTGGGTGTTCTGATTATGGAACTAAAGCGTAGTAAAGAAGATAATTTCTTGTTAGCCTTCTTGGTAGTATTATGTTTGTACCACATCATTGCTAGATTTGGCTTAGCAGTTGACCTTCAATGGCATACCGATATTGGACGTGATGAATTATTTACTCCGCCACATATAATGATTCTAGCCGGGATAGTTCCAACA
>PBTA01000014.1 GCA_002726395.1 Methanobacteriota archaeon
GAAGACATAAATGATGCTCAAGATTATGATATTGCAGTACTAGTTACTGCTCACAAAGCATGTGTTGATTTGGATTGGCAATCATTACTGGGAAATATGCGTACTCCGTTACTTTATGATGGTCGAAGAGTTCTGAATTTGTCAGAACTTGAAAAAATGGGTTGGGAAGTACACGCTGTTGGAAAACCAATTTAGAATTTGTGGATAGTAGGGCAAATCTTAGATTACGACTAGCTTTTATCAAAAAGGAATTTAATGACAACCAATAATTAATTTCATGGTGGGAAGGCATAAGGATAACCAAGTCGGTCTTTTTGCCTCGGTTTTTGCCATGTTTTGCACAATGATATTTTTGCATACCTCATTCATTCCGGTTGTAGTAGTTGACTCATTAGTTAGTTCTGATCTTGTAAGGAGCCCTACTTACGGGAAGACATTTCCAGCATTACACAGTTTGGAAGACTATGAAGATGGCAAGGTAATCGCAATTGGCTCATCCATAATTCAATACTCTGTTGACGGCCATTGCATAGAAGATAACATGGAAACAAATGATGTATCAGTGTTTAACCTAGGGGTTTCTGGAGGAAACCCATACACAGAAATGCTGCAAATTCCCGCAATAATTCAAACTAATCCAGAATTGGTATTGATTGATTTTGGCCCAAATGGTTTGTGGGAATTCTATGAATCAGAATCACTTGATGAATATATTCAATTTAGGTTTAGCATAAATAGCATAGCAATGGATAATAGTGATATTGGAGAATGGACTGAACTGATTCGTGAAAGAGATCGGCAATGGATTGCAATGACGGACTTAGAACGATTTGAATTGACTCAAACATATTCTCAATTAGGCTTTGAAAATATTCTGATGGAGTATTTGAATGAACAATTTGACTTGATAGAACACAAAAAGTATGCCCCAAAGCCCAATGAAGCGGGATGGTTTGACTACCTCAAAACACCTAACTTCTTAGCACCGAAATATGAATTATTAAATGATACTGAAGCATTTGAGTTGATTGATGAAAAGATGGAGTCGAAAAAACATGCTGGCGTATATAATCCTAAGTTTAATGGAACACTAAATCACTTAGCCTACGAATATATGTTAGAAACTTTGACTGACGCAGGAATCAAGGTGTTACTGGTCGCAGCACCCCATCATCCATTTATCTATCCTCATCTAGAACCTAATCAAATGGACGGATTTAATCATACAATTGACAATTATGCACAAAAATATAATGTTGCTCAATTAAATATGTACTGGGAGACATGGGAAAATTCTATGTTTAGAGATAGAAATCACTTAGGTGATCATGGTAGGGAATATTATTGTGAAAGAATCGCACCAGTTATCGATCAGATAATATCTAGTTGAGGGATAATATGGATTTTGTAACTTCTGACTATTACCTTTACTTCCTGCCCGCAGCTTTTGTCTTGGCGATGTGGCTAGGTTTAGGAATAAGAAAATATCAAATTTCTATTTTAGTACTAATGAGTTATCTATTCTTTTGGTTTGCTTCAGGATGGCATTTGATATTGTTGTTAATCTCAACCTGCGTAGATTGGACTGCTGGCTCAAAAATAGCAAAATCTGAAGATGGGTTAATCAAAAAAAGATGGTTGAAATTGAGCTTGGTGACAAATCTCACAATCCTAGGTTTGTTCAAATATCTTGATTTTATCATTGAGAGTATAAATTGGGTCTCACTAAAGATTCCTGGCTCGCCAGAAATGGATACATTTGGATTAGCTTTACCAGTAGGAATTTCTTTTTACACATTTCAAACAATGTCTTACACAATAGATATTTATCGGGATGAAAGCAAAAAATATGATTCATTCCTTGATTTTGCATGTTATGCTGCGTTCTTCCCACAATTAGTAGCAGGGCCAATAGTAAGGGCTGACCACTTCAGGAAAGAGATTGCTGAACCGCTAGCAATGAATTCGATGAAATTTAGACTCGGTTTGACTTTGATTATTTACGGAATTGCAAAGAAATTTATTGTTGCAGATAACGTTGCTTTACATGCTAATTATATCTTTACAGAAGGTGAGCATTTAGCAAATATTGGTTTGATTTGGTGGGGCACCCTGTGCTTTGGTATTCAGATATACTGTGACTTTTCTGCATATACAGATATTGCTATTGGTTCCGCATATCTGCTCGGGGTTAAACTTCCTGAAAATTTCAAAACCCCTTATGCTGCTACATCTCCTCAAGACTTTTGGCGACGATGGCACATCTCATTATCCACGTGGCTGAGGGATTATCTATACATCCCACTTGGAGGATCGAGGAATGGAACTAAAAGAATGATTTTTGCCTTGATGATGACGATGTTACTTGGCGGACTTTGGCATGGTGCGTCTTGGAATTTTATTCTTTGGGGATTTGTTCATGGGTTATTATTGATTATTCATCGCTTTGGCAAGGAAATTCCGGTAATCAGCAATTTCTTTACTAAATCTGGTAGATTTGGGTTACTAATATCATGGCTAATTACCCAAATTTGTGTGTTCTTTACTTGGATGATTTTTAGGATAGAAGACACATCTGTTTTACTACCATCAATGAAGACATTTTTCGGGATAGGGGGTCATTTTGACCTAGATGAAATGTATAATTTCTTACCCGAAATTAAACTATTAACTGGTATAATTGTATTAGGTTTCATAATTCTTCACGGCATTAGTGGGAAACTAGGCGGTGGNAAATTATGGTTATCTCGCAGAAATTCAATTGTATGGGGTGTGATTTGTGGCAGTGCTTTAACCCTATCTTTTTACTTACGTCCCTCAGAAACAATAGATTTTATCTATTTTAGATTCTAACTACTTGACTATTTTTCAGGTTTATCTAATGGTTCATTGAACAACAGTCTTAAGCCGAGCCCCGCAGGTTCGTTTGATTGGAATCATTAACTATTGAGTAAATAATACACTACCAATCAACCACATAGGATCGATTTAATTGAATGAAAAATATACTTTACAATGCCTAACTACCAAAGATTTAGTTGATGATAACTACACCTTACATTATACCGATGGTGCTTTACTAAGAACCATTTATCATAATGATTTAACGGTAAATCAAGGGCGCAACGGGATGATGAAATTTCATGACTGGATGCCAAATTATGAAATCTCTGACCTNGANGTAGGNACTCAAACCTACCAGGCNGAAGNACTTGGNAAAGCGATTGGTATGAGTAATCTNTGGGTTACCTTTCACGGCTATTGGCCGGAGAAGAANGGCCTTTGTCCAACTGGTTCATTCAAGGATATGGANGCNGTTCCAACTTTAATCCGCCTCAAAGAAAAAAACTGTGAAGGATTAATTTGTGCTAGTGCNGGNAATACTGCGCGNGCTTTTGCCTATTTTTGTGGNTTGTANAATGTGCCAATCATTATTGTTGTCAGCCACCTNCATGCTAAGCGGTTGTATGTACCTGATGGGCATCCAACAGATTCTGTGAAACTAATCGTGTTAGAAGATGGTGATTACTATGATGCGAAGGTGTTTTCCAAGCAATTAGCTAAACATCTTGATAATTGGCAAATGGAAGGTAGTGTCCATAATGTTGCTAGAAGAGACGGTATTGGTTCATTAATTCTTGATGCGGCTTTCACGATTGGTTCCATGCCTCAACATTATTTCCAAGGCATTGGCGGGGGACCAGGTCCAATTGGCGTTCACGAAATGGCGGTTAGGGCCATTGATGCTGGCTTCTTTGATGGTCCACCACCAAGGCAGCATGTCAGCCAAAACGTTGAACATAGTCCAATTCACAATGCTTGGCAAGCAAAAAGAGATCACTTAATCAAGGCCGATTTTCCAGATGAAGAAGTAACTGTTTACTCAGATTACCTGCTCAATAAATCACCTGCATATGATGTAAAAGGCGGTGTTCATGATATTCTAAAACAGTCGAATGGACAGACNTATGTTGTAACAAAAGAGGCGGCTGTGGCTGCTAAAGAGTTGTTTGAACAAACTGAAGGCATCGATATTATGACCCCGGGTGGTGTTGCTCTTGCTAGTATGATTCAAGCTTTAGAAACTGGTGAGATTAACTCAAACGATTGTACAGTNCTAAACATCAGCGGNGGTGGAGTTGAAAGAATGAANTCTGAGGTCGNGTGTTCGACAATTACCCCGTGGATGACTATCGCAAAGTCAGCTGAAGTTAGCGAGATTATTGATTTGTTAGACTAATCAAGCACTGCGTCCAGCGTCAAACATTTCTCTTAGGCTGCCATCTTGGAGCATTTCTAGGGCAATGTCAGACCCGCCGATTAATTCACCGTGAACATAAACTTGAGGCATGGTAGGGAAATCTGCCCAACTGCAAACAGCCGGGATTGCTCTACGGTCTTCTAAGATATTTACTGCCGCAAATGGTTCACCAAGTTGTTGAAGCACTTGTGCGGCGCGATTTGAAAAACCACATTGTGGCTCATTTGGTGTTCCTTTCATGAACAATACCAAGGAATGTTCGTCTACTATTGCTTGCAATTCTTCTTCTGTCCAATCCATTTTTCTCACTCTTTATTTTTTTGAATTCGCCTGATATGAACGCCTCGTCCACCACCATGGGGGTCAAAGGCTGTATCTCCAGCTGTTTCAGCTTGCTTTGGCGTCATACACTTCAGGTCTAATGCATGAACCGGGTGCGGGATATGTTGTTTCATGACTGCCAAAACTTGACGTTGTCTTTGCAGCGGCCTCATCCCTTCAAAATCCTCAGTGATTATTCGAACATGGAAATGGTCGCCTGAGCCGTGAAGGTCAATTACTTCAACAACTGCGTTAGGCACTGCTTTGAGAACTTCAGATTCAACCCAACTAGCCTCAACCATACNCGCACCTCATAGANCCCTTACAAATCCATCATTTGAACATGTGGTTTAGAGGATGCTTGAAATGAAACGGGTCTAGGCATAGATATGACCGAGTCAGTACCCAGCCATCAAGGCCGTGAACTGAATATGGGGAGGGATTCTAGTTGGTTAATCGGCGCAGATATCATCGCGNTTTTTTTAGCCTTAGTAGGCCAAATAGTACTGACTAGAGCATTGATTACCGAAGATTATGGAATCTTCATTATTGCATTGGATATTTTTGCTACCACTTTTTTGATTATTGATTTGGGGCTGCCAACCATTCTAGCCCGTGATGGTGCCAAATCCGTGGACAAGATATGGCCGGCGATTTGGCGGATATATCGAATACAATTTTTCTGTATGGTGCCGTTCATTACCATTGCCATCATTGGTANTTCCATAACGGCAAATGATTGGTCAGACTATTTGCACGTAGTAATAATTTGCATGGCCATTGCTTTAGCGCACATTTTTAGTTACGCACCAAGATCTGGATTAAGGGCTGCAGGGTTTGCTTCNCTAGAGGCTTGGAGCAAGGTGTTGGAACGCTTAGTAACNATGAGTGGATATTTGATTTTATACTATCTTGGAGTTAATTCTGTGGGAAGTTATGCTTTCGCATTCCTAATAGGCGCTTTAGTGGGATTAGNCATTTCCTTATTATTTACTAAATCATACTTGCAAAGTTCAGTTGAAGTTAGCGATTGGTCTAGTCTGGGAGAATCGTGGATTGATAACAAATCTTTGTTATTGCAATCTTTACCGTTTGCCATAACCCTTGGAGTACTGCCTTATGTGGTTAGGATTGAAAAGTTCATTGTTGCAGGGACAATGGGAGTTGAGAGTGCAGCATTATTTCATGTTGCACAAATTGCTTGGCTTGCTGGTTTGGTTGTNCCCCAAGCAATGAGAGCCGCACTGTTGCCAATACTTGGCTCCTTTAGACAAGAAAAATATCGCTTTGAAAGTGTCATAAACAAATCTCTAGACCTATGCTTTGGCTTATTACCAGTTGGGTTATTTNGTGGCGCATTGTTAATCACATTCATACTACCAAGCGCTTTTCCACAACAATACACCGATGGTAGTATTGGGGCTTCGGCAGTACAACTATTCATGATATTACTACTAGGGTGGTGTTTTACTTTGATTGCAACACCGAGTTATACTGCATTACAAGCCGGTAAGAACCCGTGGAAATTTACCATTTTTATCGGCTGTGTTGTCATGTTTGCTGCGATTATTGGTTTCGTATTAATCGGCTATTATGCTGATTCAAAAAATTACGGACTTTACGCAGCNGCAATTGCCTCAACTACCTCCTCAGCATTTCTATTGTTTTCCTCATTACATTTGGCAAGATTATGGGAGTTAATTTATCCTAGAAGAATAGAATTTATTTCGACTATTGCACTTGCATCAATCTCTTGTTATGGTTTTGCGACAAATTCAATACTTGCATTGAGTGGAATTGCTTTGTTTATGTTTACTCCAAGAGCTTGGCAAGTAATGAAGACCAACGTTTACTGATTTCCTCAGTAGAAAACTCGTTTGGTATCTTGAATCCTTCACTCCAATCTGTCTGCAAGGCATTCTCACACGCATCGGCTAATTTTATCGGATCGTATTGTTCAACTAAGCTTGTTTTTGACAAATATTGGCTAACCTCGCCCACATTAACTGAAACAACTGGGGTGCCGCAAACTAGTGATTCTCTAGCGACCAAGGGGCCTGATTCTCGTGTTGAGGTAATCAATGTCAAGTTAGCAACTAGCATTCTGTCCCAAACTATTGTTCTTGGTTGTTGGCGTAGTGTGGTAATGCCGACAACCCAGCCACGATTTTCTAACTCTTCTCCGGTTTGTAGGGCTAGGAAATGATTTTTTTCACGTCTTCTTGGGTCGGCTGGAAACAAAATATCAAGTTTACTTTTACGCCATCTACCTTGCCACTTTTTGGGTTTAGTCAACCATTCATCTTCCACTGCGGTATGACAACTAATAAGAGATGATGCTGTTTTATCCAAACCTTCAGCAATGCTGTGAAGCCGGGAAGAAACCGTAACTAAGTGGTCACAATCATTGACTAACCGAATGATTTGACNGGAGAGGTTTTTGTCTTCAAGGCCAACATCAAAATCATGCCCGTGAACAATTCCCACCCAAGGAATTTCCATTCGCTTTGCTAGCCTAGAAGCTAAATCTCCTGCAGGCCACATAGTGTGGCAGATGATTATTTCTGGAGTCCAGTCGCCTAACCATGACTCAACTTTTTTCGCAATTCGCTTCATACTTCGCATAGTTATGGATGGATATGGATGTCCGGGCAGGCCCCAAAATCTTGGAGCTATAACTTGAGTATCACCATGGGTGAATTGTTTTGGTGCCTGTGACACTCCGGTTAGTGTTGATCTACTAGATTCTTGATACTTCAGCATCCTAGGTAACGGATTTACCACTTTTATTTCGTGACCCATAGATTCCAGTAATTTGACGTTGTCACTTACAAATGTTCCACGAGCTACATTGGTTGGCAGGGGAAATAGTAGTGACACTACCAAGATACGCACATTGTCACCTTCATCGGATTATACTTCAAGGGCTGTTTTTAGCGCTTGAAGGTTTTCTTTGACTGAGGCTTGCTTGTTGAAAAGCCCCGAGCCAACCACGCAATTAGCAACGCCCCATTCACCAACCATGGCAATGTTGTGNGCTTTTATNCCNCCATCNATCTGTATCTGTACNGGCCTGCCNCCNTTNGCNACTTGNTGGTCAATCATTGACTTNAGNCGCCTAATTTTNCCTTCAACNGAAGCGATGAATGATTGGCCNCCNAANCCTGGATTNACGCTCATTATCAANACNAGNTCNAGGTCTGGTAGNATTTCTGTTATTGTTTCNATTGNAGTAGCAGGATTTAGCACAACACCAGCAGTAGCGCCTGCGTCTCTAATTGCCATTATCAACCTGTGCAGATGAGTTGTCGCTTCGACGTGGACTGATATGTGGTTGCATCCGGCATTGATGTAGTCCATGTAGCATTCCTCTGCATTACTAATCATAAGGTGGGCATCAAAGTGAACATCGTTGCCAAGCGCATTGCGAAGAGATTTAATTACTGGTGGACCGAAAGTCATGTTGGGGACAAAATTTCCGTCCATCACGTCTAAATGAAGTACATTTATTCCTGCATCGACTGCTTCTTGGCATGATACTGCTAGATTTGATAGGTCGGCGGTAAGGATACTTGGTGCAATTATCATAGCAGAACATGTAGTNCCAAACAGCGGATTCTCATGAGCATTGTGCCTCGGATTGTAAAAAATATCGCACAAAGTCTCTTAATGCTCGATATTGACGGGACCCTAGTGAGACCATGGGCGAAGTAAGGGCAGTCAGCGATTCCGAGTATGAAAATTCAGTGAATGATAACGAGTGGGTACTAGTAGACTTCTGGGCCCCTTGGTGCGGACCTTGTAAAGCAATAGCTCCGGTATTAGAGCAGGTCGCAAGTGAAAGAGAGATACTAATCGCTAAGGTCGATACTGATTCAAATCCTGCAAACGCTGGAAAACTTGGAGTTAGAGGNATCCCTGCGTTATTCTTGTACCACAATGGTAAAGTCGTGTCAAAACAAAGCGGTGCAATGCCAAAACCAGCNTTGTTGAGTTGGATTGACCAACACATGACTGCTGATGACTTCTAATCTTATTGAATATCTCTGAGCAGACGCTCTTTGAGTGCCTCATGGAGCCACATACCTTCCGACATTTCGATTAATATACCGTGGGAAATCAAGTCTTTAGGTGGCGGACCTGTCCAATTTGATTGANCTGCCAATAATTCCCAGCTTACTGGCTTATCATGACTTGCTAAGTTAGTTAACAACTGCCTTTCATTTTCGGGTAATTTAAACAAAATCTCATCATCAAGGAATTGCAGCCAATCAACATGCAAAGATTGACCGTATAACTCGAATAATTCCAAGGCCAATGGATGCCCTCCAGTTTTCTCAAAAACCGATTCTAAGTCTTCATCAACGTCAATCTTAGATAACCAATTTTGCATTTCGTCTTTTGATAGACCCTGCAGTGAGTGTTCAGTAACTATATCCCTAGTATGTACGTCTCTTCGGTCATATACCGTTGGTCTAGTTCGTGAAATCATTACTATTCGCAACGGTGAAGATTTCGATATTTGCAACAATGCACCCAGTAATTTTGTTGCATCGCTTTCGATGTGATGTACGTCATCTAATACGATTAACCAATATGGTGGTGGGCCGCCAGATGCCGTTTTGAAACGCTCTCTAATCGTTCTAGCGTCGGTTAAATAAGCAAGTAAACGCCGACGCCAAGTATCAACGTCAACAATTCCTCCTGGATTTAGTGGGAGGGTTTCGATTAAGTTGTAAGGGTCATGTTTTTCATCGATACCAAATCTGTGCAAAAGGCTAGTTGCTAACCCAAGTGGTGTATCCCAAGGCTGACAAGGATACCAACAAACGGACAGATTCGGGTTCTGTTCTAGCTGCCCGTTTAGCCAATGGGCAACTAAGGTTGACTTACCGATACCGGCAATTCCATGTATTACCATGCACGGCTTTCTTTCTTCAAACCAATCATTTAATTCATCAATTTGACTTTCTCTGCCGTGAACAAATCGAGTTTTTGGCGGCTTGTTGTTATATGTTGCATGGGCACCAGTAAGTGCTTTTAGGCGGCCAGGTGGAGTGTTTTCTGATGACTCTGGTTTTCTTATTACACCAAATCTTATGTCACCGTAAGTTAACACTCCTTCGTGTTGTGCATGCATCAAAATTTGCAATAATGAAATATTTGCGTCTAGACGTTTTGAAACTTCAGATGCTTCTAATTCAAGCAATTCGCCTGAATTATCCCTTATCACAATAGAAATAGATGACAAGCGTTTAATCGTTGACTTTACCGACTTTCTCCCTTCATCGGTTAACTGCCAAGTTTTCTGGCGACGATCTTCACCTTTGACATTTCTTGTGTGCTCTGAAACTAATTCTTTGCGCAATAACTCTCGCATCGTGCGGCTAACATTGGGTGGGTGAAGAGCGCATGATTCGGCAATGCCTGGCCTAGTTAATTCGGGGCCAACAAGATATCTATCAGCCTGTTCATTATTTTCAAACAAATGAAGCATTACGCGGTCTTGCACTGGGACATTTACCTTTGCAACACCTGCGCTCACAGTTAATCCACTGGCTACTACAACTAAGCGGTTTTGGCATTCTGATAATTTGAAAGACGAGCAAAATAACCATAATTCCTTTATTCGAGTAATGATGGGAATGGCATGGGTTCACCTAGAACAACACTGGTGGTGCTGTCCATACTTGTCTTGGCAACAATGCCGATTGCTGTTTCAGCGGACTCAGATGGTGATGGCATAAGTGATGCTACAGATGACTGCAAATGGGCCTCTGGAACCTCAACTGTAGACAAAAATGGTTGCCCTGATTTTGACGGCGATGGGACCTCTGACCTAAATGACCCGTGGACTACTGCTAATCCAAATTTCCAAACAGAACAAATTCTAAATTCAAATCAAGATTATAATGACATTGAATATTCTGGCGACGGTCATAGCTTAGTCACCGGCGCTGATGACGGTTTTATCAGGACTTGGAATTCATCAACCTTCGTTAACATTAGATCTGCTGATCTTGGCTCTGAAATAAATTCTGTGGCCTTTTCGCCCAACAGTAATTTAGTCGCAGCTGGTGTTAATGACGATACTGTCCAAATTTATGATGCCAACACTATGACTAGTCTCTATGGTTCAATTAGCGTCGATGTTGGCAGTGGGGAGAGAGTAAATGATGTTGAATTTTCTCCAGATAGTTCTTTACTTGCTGTATCTATTGGAAGGTCTGGAAATCAAGGAACTAATGGAATTGTTTCATTCATCAATACCTCTACTGGGAACTTTTTCAGCTCGGGAATAAATCCTGGAGGAGAAGATCGGTTCTATGATACGGCATTCTCGCCTGATAGTAATTTTATTGCAGTAGGAAGTGAAGGGGATTGGTATATATCTGAAATTGCGACTGGAACTACTGTAGCATCAATTTCAAGCCCTCCTGATTCGGTAAATGCTATTGCATGGTCTCCTGATGGCAACTACATCGTTATGTGTGGCGCCTATGAGACTAACGGAGCGCGTGTTCAAGTTCACGAATATGATGGTAGCGGGTGGCCAATTATCTGGGAAGTTGGAACAACCACGTCCTGCTCTTCAGTGGATTTTTCACCAGATGGTTCTAAATTTATTGTCGGAATGTACTGGTATGAAGCTGATGGAGCAACTGCTAAGATATACGAAACAACATCCAGTTTACTAGTTGACGCCTTTTCGGGTCCAAGACCCAATAATTGCGCTGGAACTAATAATAATCAATGTGGCCAAATCGATGGTGTGTCGTGGCACCCTGATGGTGGTAAAATTGTTACCGCCCATACCAGAAATGATGAAGGCGTTTACTTTTGGTATGCTGATTTAGATGAAGATCAGGACGGATACAATACTTATGACCAAGGCGATGGTGTAGTTGACGCTTTTCCAACTGACGGCAGTCAATGGAATGATACTGATGGTGATGGTTACGGAGATAACCCTGAGCCTGCAACCAATCCAGATGCTTGCATAAGTCAATTTGGCACCTCAACGCAAGATCGTTTTGGCTGCCCAGATGCCGACGGCGATGGATGGTCTGATGCTGGTGATTGGGCACCAAATGATGTCGAACAATGGGCAGACAGCGATGGGGATGGTTATGGCGACCAATATTATTACGATGTAATCAATATAGTATTTCATACCAATCAACGTGGTGATGCTTTTCCAAATAACCCTACACAGTGGAATGATAGTGACAGCGATGGCTGGGGCGATAATTACAACGATCAATCTTGGGACCAAAAACGAGAATCTACTTGGCCTGGATTGTTCAAAAGCAACGCTACGCAGGTAGATAAATTCCCACTTGATAACAACCAATGGGAAGATACTGATGGTGATTGGTACGGCGATAACCAATTTGGGGATGATGCTGATGGCTGCCCCGATGTGTTTGGTAATTCTACAGCAGACCGGTATGGTTGCCCAGATACCGACGGCGATACTTATTCTGATCCAACCGCTAACTGGGGCAGTATCTCTCAAGGCGGATATTGTCAGGCTGACGGTGTTCCACTAGATCCAACACAATGGTGTGACCGAGACGGCGATGGCTATGGCGATAATGCAGATGGCAATTCGCCTGATGAATGCCCAGATGACAAGGGGTATTCATTCATCGACAGAATCGGTTGTATCGATACCGATGGAGATGGTTACTCAGACCAAGGAGACCCATTTCCAAACGATGCTTCACAGTGGGAAAATAGAGATGGAGACTCACTAGATTGTGGCGGTGACAACCAAACCGGTCTAAACCCTGATGTATTTCCCGATGACCCTACTCAATGCAAAGATACCGATGGTGATGGTTATGGAGATAACGCAGCAGGCAATAATGGAGATGTATTCAAAAATGATCCTACTCAATGGTCAGACTTTGACGGTGATGGTTATGGGGATAATAACCAAACTGGAGCGGTGAACGGAGATATCTGCCCGACTAGAGCCGGTAATTCTCCAAATCCACTAACTCGAGGCTGTCCTGATACTGATGGTGATGGTTTTGTTGACCCTGAAGATGCGTTTCCTGAAAACCCACTACAGTGGTCTGACCAAGATGGCGATGGTTATGGTGATGAGGTAAATCGGCCAGGAGGAGATGATTGTGTTGACGTATTTGGATTATCAAATCAAAATAATCGGTATGGCTGTTTAGACTCAGATGGTGACGGTTGGGCCGATGTAGATGATACATTCCCGCAAGATGGAGAGCAATGGGTCGATACTGATGGTGATGGTTATGGAGATAATTACCTTTGGACATTGACATTTATTGAAGACCAAGATAACCCCGACAGGATTATTGAATTAAGAGAGCAAAATGGCGATGCTTTTCCTGACTTTTCAAGTGAGTGGAGTGACCAAGATGGCGATGGCTACGGAGATAATTTTAGCGATGCATTCCCGCTTGAAGTAACTCAATGGATTGACCAAGATGGCGATGGCTATGGAGATAATTTTACTGGCGGTGCATTCCAGCCTGACGATTGCGAAAAGGTTCCAGGTCAGTCCTATCGTGATGTGTTTGGTTGCTTAGATAGCGATTTAGATGGCATGAGCGATACTTCTGATCCTTGCCCATTTGACCCTGAAATCTTTGAAGGGCGAATTGGTAGTGTTAAATGTTCAATTACCGAAGACCCGAACTCAGAAAGTAACCTTCAATCTGATTCAAATAACGATGACCAGGGTTCGGTGTTAATCTTCCTAGGTATTGCTATTGTTGCCCTGCTATCGATAATTATTGTTGCCCAATTCTCCAAAACATTAGCGAAAAGCAAATCGAAAAAGGAAAAACTCGAAGAAATAATGGTGAATGATGCCTTTTCTGAAGATGGAGAGCGACGGGCTGCTTGGATTGACTATTACGTTGCTAACGGACAATTAGATGAAGCCAAGGCGTTAGGATGGGTAGAGCAGAGTACTGCGGAATTACCTCAATGGAAGCAATTTGAAATTCAACAGCAACAAGAACAAGACGAAGCGATTCCTACCATGGTTAATCTTGATGATATTCTATGATTGCTGTGCTTCTTGTCGACGAGCCTTAGCAGCAAGATCGTCATCAAATGAAAGAAATGGTAGACTTGCCCATTTATCATCGTCTTCAATAGCCATTAATGCCTCGTTT
Source organism: Methanobacteriota archaeon (assembly GCA_002726395.1). Classification (GTDB taxonomy): domain Archaea; phylum Thermoplasmatota; class Poseidoniia; order Poseidoniales; family Poseidoniaceae; genus MGIIa-L1. The sequence continues at coordinate 13,750 of PBTA01000014.1, forward strand.
GAATTAATGACTTTCGACAATTCCATTACAGTTGGAGTAGTTCCATCCTGCAATTGATATTGATGACCAGGCACCACTAGATTAGTTCCTGATATGTGTGTAAAAATTGTTTGTAGATATTTTAGCGATGCACGCTGTTTACCCGCATCTCCGCCTAGTAAATCAGTTCTGCCACAACTCCTCAGAAATAGGCAGTCCCCGCTAATTACAATACCGTTACCGATGAACACTACATGCCCTGGAGTATGGCCTGGCGTGCAATGAACGGAAAATTCTAATTCTCCTATTACACATGTCTCAAAAGAATGTTCGTTGTGACTCCACCATTGAACATATTCGGCATTATAACCACGTTGTTGTTCTAATTCATGGCACCTAACTACTGGCGAAAATACCGTACTGTTAACCAATGCTTCAACCCCTTTGATATGATCCCAATGGCTATGAGTTAGCCAAACTTGTTCGATTTGAAAGTTATTATCTTGACAGAAATCTTCCCAGAACGAGCCGTCAAAAGGGTCGACAATACAGGCTTTTTTTGTCTTACGGCAAACGATCAAATGATTCAAATTATCCCACTGCCCAAGTTGCTTCTGATAAACTTGGATTATGTCATTACTTAATATTAGCTTGGGGAGTTTCACAATGTAACCTCGTGTTCCCGATGACCGCTGGTCTTTCAAATGATGAGTCCTACTGTGTACCATGGCGGGAGGGGCGCGATTAGTAGTTGCTTTGCTCGCCGGGTTGTTGTTAATCACCGCAATCCCTCAATCAAATGCTGAGTCGTCTGATACTAGTAATATAGAGTTGAAAATAGACCCTACGGGTGTAAATGAATATTATGTTCAAGGCAGTTCGATAGAAATCAATAGCTATTTGCAGAATAATGGAAATGATGAAACCATTCATAATAACCCTTCATGTGATGTAATTTTTGCCGTATATGACACCAGTGAAAATTTAATTTATGATTCCCAAGATAATTGTCGCAATCAAGTGCAAAGTCTCTTCCTTAAAGGCGGAGAAATCGTAAATATGATGTCTCATGAATGGAACTTTACGGGATTCAACAATCAACCGTTAGAAGATGGCGAATATACGATTTTGGTAAGACACAGCATCAAAAATTTTGAAGATCGCATCAATTTCTATTTTTATGGGGATAGTAATTTCCCCGAAAANTTGGAACTGAAGTACAATCTAAACCAAATCCCTTCGAAAGACGGTTTTGNGGGAAATTATCTGCTACAAGTTTTGGTTTACAATCCAACACTAGTTGAGATTAACTTNACTGGATATGGTTGCACAGTGATATCAAAATATCTCAAGGATGTCAACATGATTGAGAAATGCTTAATGGATTACTCTTACATTCAACCTCATGAAAACATCTACATTGGTGAATTTTACATAAATTCAGAAGATGATTATTCAAGAAACCAATCCATTGAAATTTACGCTTTGGGGTCAGAAAATAAGATTAACGTTGACCTCAGCCAGACTTCGGATTATCCTTTGAACTTTAGCAAGAAGTCCTCAGTTTCATCACCAATATTCCAAGCCAGACAAGATCACAGGCAAAACCTGGTCAGTTTCTATAAAATTTCGAATCAGGACTCGAATAGTGCTGAGTTTGCTGAGGAAATAGAACGTTGTAACGTATCAATTTCAATATATTCTGATTTAGGTAACTTGGTCTCTCACAGCCACTTAACTGAGTGCCAAAAGAACGGACAATCTTACTTTATAGATTCTTGGGATTTAATCAATAATGAAGGGTGTTACATTGATTTTGGAAAATATGTAATCGTCTTTGAGGAAGGCGAGTTTTATCAAATTACAACATTTTTCCAGGATATGGTAAACACCAAAACTGCCTGCTACAAGACAATTCCTGATTTTTCTGTTTCCAATATTGTAATAGATGAAGTGATTAACACCGAAATAAAAATTTCTAATAGCGGCAATCCGATTAGAATATACCATGATTGTATATTCGCTTTGGATTTAGAGTCATTTGATAGTTTAGTTTACACGAAAGAGGAAAATTGCCATCATAACACAGGTAGTTTTCTAACACCACATAGTGACTACAGATTCTCAATAACCACTCCATTAAATGATGATCAACATGGCCAGATTATTGTTGAGAGTAAAATAAATCTCGGTATAATATTACGCTCTAGCCAAACAATGAACCGATTAGTCGGCGACGTTAATTCACTTGAAGAAAACTCCATTATAGTAGAAGGTAAGTGGAGTAAAGTAAGTTACCAAAATCAAGATTGTTGGATGCTTTCCTCGCCAAATCAAGTTTACTTTTTGCCCTACCAGAGTTCTATTGATTCATGGGCGCCAGAAGAAAACTGGAATGGACGCTACCTAGCAAATAAAATCGATTCAAATAACGACCTTTGTTCAGTATTCAATCTACCCTTGATAGAGATAGAAAAAATATATTCAGAACAAGATTCTTTACTACTGGATTCCACTGAAGAAATGGAGGAAGAAAGTGGCGGAGTGGCAATAACACAGATTGCTGTTGTCGGGTTAACTAGCACCTCAATGATTCTAGGAATGCTGGTGTTTGTGTCCAATACNGAAAGCCTCAGNATTCCAACAACTACTGCNGGNNTGTGGNTGTTAGGNTTGGTCGGNAAGACTCATGAAACNTCNGATGGNCGTTTCCAACGNGGNCGNTTAATNGGTTANCTNACGGCCAATCCAGGNTGTCATTTTAGAGCATTNATGGCGGCATTAAGTATGAGNAATGGACAAATTACCCACCATTTACGNTTATTAGAGAATCAAGAATTAATTTGGCGAGTCANTGATGGAAGATTTGTTAGATATTATCCGTTGAATAACTCACTATACCCTGGCATGAATCCTGAAAACTTACCCGTGCCTTTACTCTCACCCGACCCGAAAAGTTTGCAAGGTAAGATACTCACACTACTTGATGATGAGCACCAATATGGTGATTTCCCTACTCAATCTGAATTAGCAAAAAAATTAGAGANGAGTCAGCAACTAATTTCTCACCATCTAAGAACCTTACAGAAATATGGCTTAGTTGAAAAGCGTAAAATGGGTATTAAAAATAGATATAAATTGACTAAAGAAGCGATCTTCTTGTTAGAAACCGACATAGAATTTGTCAAACTTAAAGAATAGTTTCAGTTCGACAAACTCCGGTAAAATCAATTGACCANTCTATATGACTCCAGCCCTTATCCTCGAGTAAANTTACTATTTTTTCTCGNTCTGANNAATTATTAATGACGATACCAACAACTCCACCACCACCTGCCCCCATGGCTTTCCATGTCGAAACCAAATTTTGTTTGGTTAATTCAGCAAGAACTTGGCGAAATGGTTGGTGGAGTTCTTTTCCAAGCATATCAACTGCAATCATTACTTGATTTATCGAGGATATTACTGCTGTTTTTGACTCATTGGAAATTGCTGAGGCCATATCTAGGCCAGCTTGCCTAATCATGTCTAGAGCACTAGAAATCTCCTCATCTCCATTATTGTAGCGCGTCCAAACACTCTGGTGTAACTCACCAGAGACATGAGTAATATGACTGTTAAACAACAAAATATGATTCTCAAGCCAATTACAAAATTCTGTTGATGGTGAAAGAGGGGTTACTTTGACTTCTTCATTTACAAAAGTAAGATGGTTTATCCCNCCTAGTGCACTAGCCCACTGGTCTTGCCTACCACCCCTATTGCCCATTAAAGCTTCAAACTGATATGCAATTTCAGCAGCTTCAAGAGAATCTTTTGGATTAGACATGATGGTTGAAATTAATCCCACATTCATCGCACCACTCGTGCCGAGTCCCGAACCTGTTGGCATATCCGTTGAATATGACAATGATATTTTTCGCTCATCATCAATAATCATCTCACTTCTAACATATTGATTGATGGCGATGTTGACAACTTCTCCGGTTTTATTTTGACAATATACTGGGACATCTGTCCATCCCCCTGCTAAATCGATTCTTGACGGCACTCGAACCTCAATTCTGCGACCCATGACTAACCTAGGTCAAATTGGTTCTTCAATAGTGGGTTTGAAATGGCAACTTATGGTGGGAGTAATATTCCGGAATGGAGGTGCCCCCTTGAATCACAGTATCCAAAGCGTCAATGAAGAATATTGGCAAATGCGCTGGGATGATGAAAAGATTTTTCATTCAAAGATAAATGATGGAAAACCCTCGTTTTATTGTCTTGAAATGTACCCATATCCTTCTGGGAAAATGCATATGGGTCACGTTAGAAACTACTCGATTGGCGATGCTGTTGCCCGATACAAGAGAATGACTGGTCATNATGTATTGTATCCAATGGGATTCGACTCATTTGGCATGCCAGCGGAGAATGCAGCGATAAAAGAGGGCGGCCATCCTCACGAAATAACCGAACGTAACATGGCTTCAATAACCAAGCAAATTAAAAGAATGGGATTTTCTTACGATTGGCGAAGAATGGTCAAGAGTCACGATCCGAATTATTACAAGTGGAATCAGTGGTTTTTTACCAAATTTTTTGAAACAGGCTTAGCATTTCAAGAATTTGCTCCAGTTAACTGGTGTAACACTTGTAACACAGTTCTAGCAAACGAACAAGTCAAGGCTGGAAGGTGCTGGAGATGTAATGGACCAGTTAAGCAAAAAGAAATGAGTCAATGGTTTTTGGATATTCCAAAGTATGCACAGGAGCTGGTTGACGGCTTAGATACCATCAATTTCCCTGAAAATGTTGCGGCAATGCAACGTGATTGGCTTGGCCGCTCGGAAGGTGCGGAAATAAACTTTGAAATCGAAGACTCAGAACAGACTATTACCGTGTTTACCACTAGGCCAGATACCTTGTACGGGGTTACTTTTATCACCCTAGCACCTGAACACCCGTTAGCCGAACAATTAGTCTCAGGAACTGAATTTGAAACCGGTTGGCGGGCTNTACATGATGAAGTATCAGTGATGACTGAATTTGACAGAATCAAAAACATGAACAAAAAGAAAGGNGTACCTCTTGGGAAGTATGCAATCCATCCGTTAACTGGCGAAAAAATTCCAATTTGGAGTGGAAACTTTGTCATCGCCTCATATGGTACAGGTGCAGTAATGGCTGTTCCAGCACACGATGAGAGAGATTTCGATTTCGCCCAAAAATTCTCCATACCCATCAAACGTGCACTTGTGATGAGCGAGGGTGGCGACGAATCTGCTGAGCTAACAAAAGCGGAAACTGAATATGGCTGGATGGTAAATACTGGCTCGACGAAGTTTGACGGGTTACATGGCCAGTCCGCTATTACCGCGGTAATTGATGAATTAGTCAAGCATGGTAAAGGGGAAAGAAAACTAAATTGGAAAATTCGCCCTTGGTTAATATCAAGACAACGGTATTGGGGTACTCCAATACCAATAATTCACTGTGATGAGTGTGGCGCAGTTCCCGTACCTGAGGAAGATTTGCCGGTTGAACTGCCACGAGACATTGTGTTCGGTAAAGGCAACCCCCTTGAGACTTCAGAGGAATTTATGCAGGTGAAGTGTCCTAAATGTGGCAAAGATGCGCGCAGAGAAACCGATACTATGGATACCTTTGTTGATTCTTCTTGGTACTTCTTGAGGTATACTGATGCAACAAATAATGATGAATGTTTTTCCAAAGAAGCTGCAAACGATTGGATGAATGTGGACTTTTACTGTGGTGGTATCGAACATGCACAAATGCACCTAATTTACGCACGGTTTTGGACCAAGGCCCTTAGAGACTTGGGACTTCACTCAGTAGATGAACCATTCAATGAATTACTTTGCCAAGGCATGGTTAACAAAGCTGCACCGTGGTGTGAATCTTGTGCAATCACCCTCAGCGTCGACCACGTCGGCATGCCATGCCCACAATGTGGCGATGCTTTGTCGATGAGATCTGCTAAAATGAGCAAGTCGCTTGGTAATACAGTATCTCCTGAAGACATGATNGAACGATTTGGGGCAGATACGGTCAGATTGTTTATTCTATTTGCTGCCAATCCAACCGCCGGCATGGATTGGTCAGACACAGCATTGGAAGCAAATCACAGAGTTATGCTACAATTGCAATCCATTCCTGAAACAATCTTAAATTGGGGCGGTGAAAAATCTCCAATAGATGGGTGGTTGACTGCAAGGCTAAAACAAAGAGTTGCTGAATTCAAACAAGCAATGGACACCTATGATTTACGAAGAGCTGTGGAAATATCTCACTATGAATTAATCAAGGATGTCAATTGGTATATTCGTCGTGGTGGCAATAATGTTGAGGTAGGAAAAAGCCTGATGGAAAGTTGGACATATCTAATGTCAGTTTCTACTCCCCATCTAGCAGAAGAATGGGGCAAGTGTCTCAAGTTTGAACATTTGGTTTCTGCCTCTGAAATGCCAAGTGTCCAAAATCTAGAATCAGATGAGCAACTCAATCTTGACAAGGAGTTTATCATGAGAGGGGTACTTGAGAACGTGCGTAAAGTAAAATCAATTGCTGAACGGCATCTAGATGGAGCAGCCAAGGTTTTGACTTTGGTGACCGCCCCTGATTGGAAACAGAAGTTGTCGGTAAATGCAATAAATTTCATTGCAGATGGNGGCAATGTCAGAAACTTCATTCAAGAAATTAAACAGATGAGCTTTGTTAATGAGCATAACATGGGTGAAATCTTGCAGTATTGGAACAAGAGAATGTTGTCTCAAGTATTCAAGTGGGATGATAAAGCGAAAGAATTAATCCTACAAAATATCGATGAAATAGAGGTGCTGAGTACAAGAGCAGAATTCTTTGCTAAAGAGTTAGGACTAGAAGAAATCAAAGTCATCAAGACAGAAGATTATGACCTTGCTGATGGGCGAGAAAAATCTGCTTTACCGCTAAGCCCAGGCATTATTTTTGCTTGAGGTNAGTGTCATGTCTACCCCAGACTTAGTAATTAGAAAGCAACTCTTAATTGACCAATCGAGTAATGTTAGCTTCAATTTGTTAAATTTGAATTGTTGGCCTTTGTGGAACAAGTTTGCCAATAGAATACTATCAGAGCATCAAGGGCAATTACAACAACTGCAGCGTTTCGACCTGCACCGTATAATGGCGCAACAATTGATCGAAGATTTGTGGCAAGTTTCAATGATCAGGTCTTCAGACGAACCATGCTTTACTGAACTTCGCTTAAACTGGGTTGGTCAAAGAATCAATGGTCGAACGTCCGCATTGGCAATACAGCGTTTGGTTGTCGAAATTACTGTGCTAGAAACTGAGAACGGCGGTGTTGAAATCTCTGCCTGGTGGGAAATTTCAAAGTTGGGCCGCCTGCTACGTTTTGGTAGGCGATTAGCCACAGCAATAGTTACTCAACTGTTTGATGACTTAGTTAAGCACGGAACTGATGAGTACCAACAAATTTATCAAAATGAGTAAATATGACTGTTTGACAATGCGATAGTTCAAAGAATGTCGACTTTGACAAGTATATGTGACCTCAAAAAAACAACCAGAAAATTCTCGGTCACGAAGTCGTCAGAAAAGCAAACGATATGGCACCACTAGGAAAGCCGTGTTAATCGAGCGGAGTGCCGAATTTGTTGACGCGGCACAAACAAAAGCCAACCAGCGGTTTGATTTGGCGGAAAAGCCATTGGGGATTCCAGAAGAAATTGAAGATGTCAAAACATTTTCATTTGACTGGAAAAATAGTCCCGTTCCCTTAAAAGATGAAGAATCATTGTCTAAATTTGTCCTACGCAAGGGTGAATTCGGTTGGCTTGAGGATGACCGAGTTCAAGAGATAGCCGATTATGTTGACAAAAANAAGATGACACTCGATCAAGCTTTATCACTTAGATCTGCATTGTTACAACAAAAAACTGTTTATGGCCATGGCAGGTTAAAATCACGGGCAAAAGCGCTCAATCGGCTATATTCCGAAGGAGTAACTGTCGTTGATTTATCTAAACGGTTTGATTTTCCCCCAATGAATATTTTTAGAATCATATTAGCTGAAAAGCGTTGGTCTAAATCACGAATCAAGGAATGTCTAAGAGATCCTAGCAAGATGAAGGAAAGGGAGAGGAAAGAATTTCAGATGGCAGAAGCAGCAGACAGGGTCTCAAATGTTGATCAATCTGAAACTCATACAAGGGCAGATCTGTTTGAAGAAATCCTTTCTGACTGGTTTGAATCGAAAGGAGTTAGGATTAGACGACAGCCTGAAATGGTCTCAGAACAAAAGCTTGAACATGGCAGGCCGATAAATACCCCCGATATACTATTTCTAGACCATGTTGAAATCAATGGAAATCCAATTGCATGGATTGATGCCAAACACTTCTATGGAGCAGATGTGGCCTTTCAACGCAAGAAAATGTCGAAGCAGATGAACCGCTATATCGACGAATGGGGAAGTGGTGCTGTAGTATACCGGCACGGATTTAGTGAGAATTTGTTTATACCTGGCTGCACTATGCTTGACGCTGGGGTGCTAGACCTCTCCAAATTAGGATAANGTCAAGCGGCTATACTGGTGATTATTGAGCCTAAATTTAGTTGAAGTAGACTTTTATTTAACTCATCCAGTTCTTGTTTAGTTATCTGTCGGCTTAGCTTTCTGGGCAGTATTACCACAGATACACCGAGCATGCATAATCTAATACTGAGATGGATTTGTAATTCTAAGTCTTTGACAACTTTACGTACTAAATTTAGCAAATGCTTTCTTTCAGCCTCATCGAGTAATTCTGATTCCCTAGAAAAATTATTTGATTGTATTAAGATATCAGACCAACGAGAATGATTCCAAGGCCCGGTTTTGAGTTTGTTTAGCGCTCTATGGCCTGCTTGAGTGATTTTTAATTGCCAATCGGGATTATCGATATAACTCGAAGTGTGTCGTGTTTCTTCTGGTTGCCAAACCACAATTACTGGCTGACGGCACGGAAAACCAAGACTTCTGCCTGAAGCCCCTGGTGCTCCTGGTTGCAGGCGAATTTCCACCCCGCCCGCATATATCCCTAGCACATCACCAAGGCCCGAGCCACGCAATCTTTCTATTCGGTGACATATCCTGTAATATTGGTCAAGACTCCCCTCTCCAGTTAATTCTCTAAATGCTGTAGCAAGAGCGATTAGTCCAGCCGCTGACATACCCATTCCTTGACTAGTTGGCAGTTGCAGAGTGATTACAATATCGTAAGTATAATTTTCCTGCAACAACCTTGCATAGACTAACTCATCGATTAATTGACGATACTGTTGTTCCGAGTTGCCTAATTCTTGACCTTGGTAATCGTTAACTGTAATTGTTGAATCTGAGATTTGGCCATCACTGGATAGTTGGGTGACACTTGCGATAACTCCATCNACGATATTGAGTCCAACTCCCCTACTGCCTTGATTACGTAGTAGCCGCCCCTCTTTTTCAANGGTAAAAAGCAGAGTAATGTGCCCCCCAATATGGGATTGCGCATCTGTCTCCATGCTCACGCCAAGTAAACTATGGCTTTGAATTGTGTTATATTTCTAATGATATATTGCTAATTTAATCGAGGGGTGGAATTCTATATCATGAGTNCATTGGATTAATCATGGCGGAGAGTGGCAGATTACCCCACGACCGCGGTCATTTACTGTGGACTGCGGACGAAGGTGTCAGCAGATTATTGCTTTCTAGCATGGATCGTTGGGTTACCACGATTTTGGCAGATGATTGTATTGATAGCCCGCTATTTGGCATGGGAGAAAAGACAACTGCGACAATTATCGCCAAAGATGATGGCTTAGTGGCAGGCACAGCAATGGTCGACCATCTTATTCAGATTTGGGCGCCTTCAATCAGCATTAACTGGCATGCATCTGATGGGAAAAAGGTGTCAATAGGTGACAATATCGCGACCATTAGTGGAGATGAAGAAAGCATACTAAAAATGGAGCGAAGTATGCTAAATATTTTAGGTCAATTATCAGGTATTGCCACNGAGACTAAAAAATGGTCATCTATTGCAGTCAAACAGATTGCTTGTACTCGCAAGACGACATGGGGGTTACTGGATAAATGGGCCGTCCACCTAGGTGGTGGCTTNACCCATCGATTAAATCGTGAAGATGCGTTGATGATAAAAGAAAATGATTTAGCAGCAATGGATGATGCTTCTAACNATAATAATGAAAGAATTGCAAAGTTTATTCAGGAAATCGATTTAGAACAATTAAATTCCTTTTTAGAAATTGAAGTTAGAACGGAAAAAGAAGCAATTACTGCCGCAGCTATATGGCAAAATACACACGGAGAATCTGGTCACAAGGCGGTAATTATGCTCGACAATTTTGGCCCTGAAAAATCTAAACAAGTAGTTAGCCAATTAGAGGATATGGGGCTTAGAGACGCCGTTTATTTGGAAGCTAGTGGCAATATTACTCATGAAAAGTTGGACCAGTGGTTTGAATGNGGCATCGATGTTCTATCGACTAGTGCTATTAATCGTGGAGTAAAACCATTGGACATGTCGATGATTTTTGGTGATTAAATGTCAGGTTTTTCTGCTGATCCNAGCCACCCNAGATATCAATCATTATTGAGTAGGCATCTACTTGAAAATGCAGCCAAGCAAGGAATGCTTGCGGATAGCGCGCTAATTGCTCACGGGCGCGGAGAGGCTTATGACTACTTAATCGGCGAAAAGACCTCGCCAAATGCCTTAGAAGCCACAAAAAATGGCTTAGCGCATTTAATGGCCGGAAAAAAACCAGTAATTTCGCTAAATGGCAATACTACAGCGTTAGCAGGATATGAGCTAATGAAAATTGCTGAATACTTACAATGTCCTATTGAAGTAAATATTTTTTATCGCACAGAGCAGCGAATTAGTGCCTTATTTGGATACTTGGATAAGATAAAACAAGAACATGATATTTCGGTTGATATCCTTGGAGAAAATCCTGATACTACGATTCCAGGACTTAAGGGCCCTAGAGCTAAGTGTTGTACTCAAGGGATTTATTCTAGTGATGTAATCCTGGTGCCACTTGAGGATGGCGACCGGTGTGAGGCATTGGTTGAGATGGGGAAAACCGTTATTGTAGTAGATCTTAATCCGTTATCTAGGTCAGCAAAGATGGCATCNATTACCATTGTTGATGAGATTTCTAGAGTTGCTAAGAACATGCTGAAGTTGATCGAAAATAATGATTTACCAGATATAGAGATCGAGTTCAACAATAATAAAAATCTTCAAACAAGTGTTAACATCATTGCCGGAAATTATCGTGCTGTTTAGCATTAACCTGTATAATGGGTACTTTATTGATTTTGTCGGCATAATAGTTTTATCTTAAATAAATAATTTATTAGAGAAAGAAATGGTTAGCGAGACCGGGGTCAACCCAAATAAAGGCACTTTTGGCACCAGTATTTCCTTTGATATTGATGATGCTCCAAAACCGATGAGGCGTAAAGGCAGAGAAAAAACCGATAAATTAGATAGTAATGAAATAAACTCTGATGAAATTAGTAACTGTCCAGGATGCGGCGCTGATATTAGGCATGAAGAATGGCTAGATTGTTTGGTCGGGTTTGTTTCAGGAGCCCATGAATTTGAGGTCGGCAATCCGGTAAGAGCACGAATTGTGCAAAATCTCAGGAATCTTGCAGCAAGAATGAATGTACCAAGCCCAACAGATAGTTGGGAATTAGCCGTGATTGATAAGCTAATTATTGAGATAAAAAGACTCGTTGCCGCAGAAGTTGATAGAACAAATCGCAAACAAACGGCATCAAGTGAATTGGGTGACCAAGAGCGACAAGCAATCATTATTGAAACTGAAAATCGGGTGATAAATACCATGGCATTAGAAATCCAAGAAGCATTAATTGAGCAATTAACTCCTCAGTTAGAAGTTCAAATACGGCAACAAGTTGAACAAGAGTTGTGGGTTCAATTTGAGGAAGAATGGCGAAATAGATCAACTAGTTCTTAACTTCGATTTTATCAAAATTATCAAGGTTTACCTTTTTGATTAATGATATTCTTCATAGGCTGTCAAATCTAACATGGTGGTATGCGAGACGACCCGCTGCATCTTGATTCAATGCCAGCAGAGGTCCAAAGGCTCTGCGAGGTCATGATGGGGATTGACCCTAACTGGCATCTCGAAACTTGGCTCAAGCAACAAGCAAGCGCAAGTTTAGAGATCATTACAAGCGAACTAGAGGTTGAATTAAAAACGGCTGAGCAAAGGNTGAAGCGCATTACCGACATTAAAGAACGGTTGAAAAATGATGACTTAAGACTCGCTGATAAAAATCAGACAAACCTGTTTGATTGCTTTAGTATTGATATCGATAAATCAATCGTCGGACTAGGCTCAAGAGCAATTGACAATGATGAACAATATACTGAAACACATCCTGTTAACGCATTTCTAAATCTATTACCAGATGACCAAGGTGACGACCCGTTATTAGCTGTGGCTTGCCAAAACTTGTTGATGATTATCGAGGGTGAATTGGCTAAAGGAAAAGAGGCTGCTTCACTTGAATTAATCGTTACTGAACTTGATAAGACAGGTATTTCTTATGAGGAAATTGATGAAGCAATAGAACATTCTTTAATGACTGGTTCAATTATTGAGATTGACAATGATTGTTTTATCACAATAAGGTGAGAGGCCTTGTTATGGCCTTAGCAAAAAAGGAAGCTGCTCAATTACTAATTGATGCAATGACGTCTCAGAAGAAGCTGAAAGTCAAAGTGATTGCTGTTATTGTTCAATCNGTTATTATTGCGCTGATAGTTACTTATCTCACGTCGTGGTACTTTGGCTTAGCATGTATATTGCTATTCAGCCTACTCGGCCAATTTGCTCATGAAAGAATGACTAACTCTATCGTTGTTCGAAAGATTACTGCGATAAAATCCCTAAGGTGGAATGAAACCGAGCTTGAAAACCCTGAGTTGTTGAATAAATTAAATAAAATTCTAGAATAAGGAAGATAAGATGCAGTATAATCAAGAAATAAGTAATTTAAAANTTAGGTTGAATAGGTTNAGAGCNATTATTTCTGTCTTAATATGCGCCATTATTTCTGGTATAGTTTTCATTATTTTTGGTAATGATNTCCCAGATTACATTATCTTTGTATCAATCCTTNGTACTGCTTTATTAATAATTAAAACCAATACTTCATTGTCTAGAATATTTACTAGAGAAATTGAATTANTGACCAGTGAATTACTTTCATCAGCCTATAGTGAGTCTGGTGAAGACGTAAATAACCCCGCAAAAACTAGTAATAAACCGTCAAATTATTCAAATAAGGAACACTTGAGAAATAGAGGTAGTGATGAAAAAGGCCCAGCATTTGGTGATAAAACCAGTAAATTTTCCACTGGTAAAGCTAGAATTGACGCCTTTGGGAATAAAGAATATGATGATATTGAATCTATCATTACCGAAACTGAAGTATTGGTAGATCTGGCAGACAAACAATATGCCAAAGATGCTGCTAGACAGTGGACAGACTCGGAGAAAAACGATTCAGATCTTATTGAAGCTGGTGTGGAAAACCTCGGTGATTTAATAAAAACTGGATGGTTTGACAAAAATAGCCAGGATGGTGCAGTCAATGATTTGTATAACGAAGACTAAGGAAGTCAAATATATGACTCCTAGTTAGTTGGCAATATGAAGGTCAAGGCAATATTGGTGGCAGGTGGCCACGGAAGTCGCCTGTATCCATTTACTAAAATCTCGCAAAAAACTCTTCTTCCGTTGTATGAACGTCCAGTGATTGATTATGCTCTAGGTACAATTAGGCGTGCTGGAATCAAGAATATCACCATAATATCGAATCAATTTATTGGGCAAATTGCTAAGCATGTTGGTTCTGGACTAGCGGGTGAACAAATTCATTATGTCTTGGAAGAAACTCCTGAAGGTGTCGCAAACGCGCTCAATTTAGCAAGGCCGCATAATGAAGANTGTCGTTTGTTGATTTATTTTTCAGACAACATTACTACCATTGAACTATCAGATTATGTTGATNCNTTTAGACAGGCAGAGACGAACCCAGGGTGTATTTTATTATCAAGAGAAGAAGANAACCCTAATGCCTTTGGAGTGGCTAAGTTTGATAAAAATGGCAATATTGTTGACATTGTTGAAAAACCTGAATCGCCACCATCAAATATTGCAATTGGCGGAATATACCTCTATGATGAACAATTTTGGGGTGTAATGGACCAATGTGAAAAAGAATATGGTGAAAATTTGTCGATTACAGATGTTAACCGTAAATATGTANAAAATAATTCTGCACAGTTGCTCAATATTGGCAAAGAGACATGGGTTGATTGCGGAACCCCTGACTCATTATTAGATGCCTCTATAATGGCTAGAGATGGAAAGCTAAACCCAAATCCTTTCAGAAATTAAGCCAAATAATATTACAAAATGTAGGTGAGTGAAACTCGTGAAAATTGGAATTATTGGTGCTGGGATGGTCGGTGGGGCAATCGAACATTGCTTCAAAGATGCCCATGAGTTATTTGTTCATGACCCGGCTAGAGATACAACACTACAGCATGTTACCGATAATGTCGATTTTGCTTATATCGCGGTGCCGACACCGCCTCACCCAGTACATGGAGGGTGCGATACCAGGATTGTGGAAGAAATACTGGACGCTTTACCCGATGGTTTTACTGCGGTTATCAAAAGTACCGTAATACCGGGCACTACCCAACAATTCCATGAGAAATATACTCACTTGAAGATTGCTTATTCCCCAGAATTCTTAGTCGAAAGACGTAGACTGGAAGACTTCGCCAATCAAGATATATTGGTCTGTGGCACTCACCATGAAGAAGTCGCTCAAACAGTGTTCAAGCAACACAAGGATGCAGGAGTATTACGTTCTGAAAATTTGTTCCAGGTAACACCAACACAAGCTGAATTGGTCAAATATACCAAAAACACATTCTATGCAACTAAGGTCATATTTGCTAATCAAATGTATGATATTTGTCAGGCACTTGGCGAAGATTGGTATAAGATAAAAGACATCATTACCACCAAACAAGACCAACCGATTGGCGATTCACATCTAGATCCAATTTTCGGACTAAATCGTGGTTTTGGCGGCAAGTGTCTGCCGAAGGATTCCCAAGCCTTAGCAGTATTAGCAGAATCATTGTCTTGCAACTATGAGTTGCTTAAGGCCATTCAAAATGACAATGAAAAACTCCGCTCAATATTAACCGGTAAACCAAGTGATGTTATTACTAATGATGATTAAACATTAGCGGGTGAAATGATGGAAAAACCTCAACTTTCATCTATTGCTCCAAGAGGGACAATTCGACGATTTGCTGCCGCTGGCGGAATTAATACCTTACTGTTTTGGATTTTCTGGGAGGTGCTTCGAATAAGCCCGGCATTAGATATCTTTTCAGAAACCGGAGTTTGGGCTGTTGCTTGGATAATGNCATGTACTATTGCACATTTTACTCACCGATACTTCACTTTCGATAAGCGAAAGAATGTCAAAAATACGATGCTTGGGGCGTATACCGTTTATGCAATTGGTGGAGTTTTCTCAACTATCTCATATAATGCGATATATTCTATGGTTGACTGGGAAATTAGAACAATATTCGTATTGAATATGGCGATTTGGGGCTTATTTACCTGGGCATGCATGCGATGGTTTGTCTTTGGTTACACCGACGATTAACCGNAATTACCAATCCGTCAGTAAAATGATACTTTTGGCTTTAAATTGTCCGAGAAGTTCATGGCTGATGAACGATACGACAGTCTATGCTGCCAGACACGATACACAAGTTGTCAAGAGAAGAGCGATTTTCTTATGCAAGATTACTAGCGTTCATGACAAGAGTTGATAATGAGTTAACTGTGGATGAAATGGCAATGTTTGAGCAGAGACTCGGCACCGCACTATTGTCTCCAAAACAAAGAGAGGTAATTCGTCACGCATTGAAATCACCTCCTACATTAGAAGAATGCCTAGCAGGTCTAAGTAATGAAGCTGGGCGTTTGGCACTTAGAGATTCAATCTTAATGGCTGCTGCTGATGGTAACGTTGATGATGATGAAAAAGCAGTTTTACTTGAGATAATTGCCCATTTAGGATTGCCAGAAGAAGCACTCGAAAAATTATTGAAATGGACTGTTGAAGGCTATAATTGGATGCAAGATGGNTACGATATTTTGAATGAGCTCTCGGAGTGAAGTCAAGTGTTTTCTGATTTGGTTAATGAGTTGACCATCGAAGAGCGTTTATCTCATGCCCAATTAATGGTTGCAGTAGCCTCTGTAGACGGCGAATTGGTATTAGAAGAATTAGTTATGATTGAGGCGATGATGGGCAAATCAATGCTCCATCCAGAAATGCGTGTAGATGTTAGAAATACCTTATCTCACCCCATTGAATTAGAAAAGTCGATGGAAATGTTATCAAAGAAAGGCAAGCAGTTAGCCTTGAGAGATGCGATATTAGTTTCGGCTTGCGATGGGGAATATGATAAAAAAGAAATTAGAGTAATCGCAAAAATTGCCAAACTAGCCGGTGTAGAAAAAACCAAATTGTCACAATTGTATGAGTGGGTTAGTGAATATTGGGAATGTTTTAACAAATCATCTACTATTTTTGATTAATTTATTTTCAATAACTTCCGCTTTCGGGAGATTTAATACTCGCTTACGGCATTAACCGGAATTATTTTACTTCATAGCAAAAATAAGATACGCTTCATAGGAAACACGACTGTTTATTACTGATAAGTCAGTGGTAAGGGCGCTAGCGCTGAGGGAATACAATGGGACTACATCCAAAGATAGGAATCACAGGTCTTCCACGCAGTGGAAAATCTGCCGTAATGGAAAAAGTTCTCGGTATGCTTAGCGAAGAGAGAAATCGCGAGATTAGTCTACGTGGAAATCATTCTGGAAAACCAATTATTGCTGGACTAAGAACTGAGCCGATTATTGAAAATGGTGAACGCTTAGGTTACAAAGTCATTGATATCATTACTGGAGACGAGGGAGTTATAGCTCACAAGGAATTTGACTCTAGACTAAGAGTCCTTGGCTATGGATTAGATCTTGAAGCCTTGGAAAGAGTGGCAATTCCTGCAATCGAATACGCCAAGGAAGAAAGTGAAGTGTTAGTCATTGATGAAATTGGTAAATTTACCGTTGAAAGTGAAGCCTTCGTCAACTGCGTAAGAGGCGCTCTNGAAATGGACAAGCCAACCTTGCTAACCCTTCACAAGAAAAGTCGACATCCACTGCTACAAGACATACGACGTAGAGATGATGGCCGTATTCTCGANGTCACTCCGGTAAATAGAGCACTACTACCGTATAAGATTCATAAATTGATGCGAGAGACATACTAGTCCCGTTTAATTCATCACCCATGTCATACTGGCTAGTTCATGGACGAGCCAAGCAAAGCCGCAAACCGTGTGCTACTTGGCACTGGTTTAGGACTAATCCTAGTCTGTGGGTTTGCTATTACTGAACAACGAATGGCTCTTGATGAAATCGGGGTTGGGCATGTTTTTTTGCTGACTGGAATTGTCTTCTTGATACTATCTAGGTTGATAAATTATCAAACCTCAGTGCTTGCTCAATATTTTCCAAATGAAACAGAAGAAGCAATGAAAACTAGGATTCAAGATGAATTATCACAAGCCGAACGTGAAAATAAAGTCGGTAATGCATGGGCGGAATTAGAAAGTAAGGTACTGACTTCTGAAATCGCTCAAGAAGCAGAGTAGATTCTTTGCGAATATTCAAGAATCCTCTTGCCTACCCTTGGATGAGGCGATACAATGAGTGAGGTTCCCGAAGGTCTGTATTATACCAAAGAACATGAATGGTTGAAGGTAGATGGTGACACTGTTACTATCGGTATTACAGACCATGCTCAAAATGCGCTTACTGACATTGTTTACATCGAACTTCCTGATGGCGGGATGGTTGTTGATGACATGGGAGAATTTGCTGTGGTTGAATCAGTAAAGTCTGCATCACCTATTTTTGCACCTTTAAGCGGAGAAATTACTGCAGTAAACGAAGAATTGGANGATGCTCCTGAATTGATGAATACTAGCCCATATGAGGATGGTTGGATAATCAAAATGATAATCAATAATCCTGACCAACTTGCTAATCTAATGGATGCTGCGGCATACCGTGCTGAGATTGGCGAGTGAATAAATTGGCAACATTAAATGACCATTATGCACTATATGTGGATGGGTCGTGCTTAGAAAATAGAGATGTTTCTGCAACAACTCCAGCCGCTTGGAGTGTCGTAATTGTTACTGGTGACAATGGACTTGGCAAGGGTAGCGGAGAAATTCTAGAAGAAACTTGGGGCCCTGTAATCACTGATTCTTCCGACTCCGCGTTCATCGGTGCGGAAGTTGGATCAAACAATACCGCAGAATTAACCGCCATTGCTGAAGCTTTACGGTGGTTACTAATTGACGGTGGAAAGCGGTCGGCAATTATTCATACAGATTCTCAGTATGCTGGTAATTTAGCAACGGGGAATTGGAAAGCCAAGGCCAACAGAGAATTAGTGGCTATGGTCCAGAAATTGTGGCAAGAGGTAAGCGCTCTACGCGAACTAAAGTGGAGTCATGTGAGGGCACACAGAGGNCATCGATGGAATGAAAGAGCAGACCACCTAGCAAACCGGTGCGTCAATAATCAAGCTCCAATGCCATTGTCATTTTGGAAACCGGGGCAAAGATAAATCATTTCAACCTATCACTAAGCCAGGTTTTTAACTCAGACGAGTAATCTAAATTGCGTAGACCGTAATCGATTTGGGCTTTAAGCCAACTTAGCGGATTGCCAGAATCATACCATTGGTAATCACTCAAATCAACCGCGATATAACCTATCGATTTCATCCAATATTTTTGCAGCTCTATAGTTTGCATCTCACCATAGTTTTCTACACTAAACGCGTTAGTAAGTAACTCTCGTGAGTCTGCAGCAAAAATATAGCGTCCACACAGGGCCTTGTTTGAGGGAGCTTCTGACTGATTCGGTTTTTCAACAACCTCGGTTATTTGGCCATTGTCTAATTTTACGATCCCATAATTTACTACTTCTGATTCGGGTAATGAATAGATTCCAGCACAAGGTAAACTAAATTCTTCATAGGCCATTACTAGTTTTTTGGAGGCATCTGACGCCTTAAAATTGGTAATGCTGGAAAACTCTCGCGTAATNATATTATCTCCTAAAAGAACAATAAATGGTCCACTAATTGCCGATAAAGATTGCATTAAAGCGTGACCTAGTCCTAAAGGTTCATTTTGGACGTGAATGTAAAATTCAAGACCCTCAAACGGGGAAAATAGCCCTTCACTTATCTCAGGCCGTAATTGTGAATAAACCCCGTTGTTTTGGAAAAAATTGTCGAAATTTTTCTTTGGCGACGTGATTATATGAATTCTTGATACCCCTGCATTGGCGGCTTCAAGCACCAAATGAATAAATGCCGGTACGTCAACTAACGGCAGTGCTTCTTTTGGTAAATACGCACTGGTTGGCAGCATTCTACTTCCCAATCCGCCCGCGACAATAACTGCATCTTCAACCACGGTCATATAGAATCCCAAAGGGTACAACCTTTCAAGCATAACCCAACATGCGTGGTCATGGCGAATAGACCGGAGTGGCGGTGGTTCACACTTGCTGGTTTGCTAATGGTGGTGCAAACACTGTTTGATTTCGCTCCCGGTGGGCCGTGGGATGCCCCGTCGTTCACAAGGGGTATTGTTGGGCTTGTGGGATTATGCTGCCTCTATATCGCNTGGTTTCGTTTTACCTTCAAATCAAATGGAATTATCCCCTCGATTAATCGATGGCAAAATCCACAACAAAGTTGGATTAAGGTNCTAATTTTTTCACTCGTATGTTTTGTTATCGTTGGAATTCTACAAATAAATAANATTGAGGATGGACTTCCAGAAACTGCTGGGATGATTGTTATGTTAGTTGGCTGTTTAACTTTGTTAAATTCAATATATGTTGGTTTGGTGGTATCTGGGCCACTTAATGAAACAAACGAAGAAGAATAATCAATCTAGGAANCCTAGTTCTTGGTCCAAGGTATCTAATGCATCATCAAGAGATGGTAACTTATCAGGGGCTTGTTTAGTGCTGACATGCTGTGTCTTTTGGGCCAGTTGCGGAATCTGGCCATTTCCAGATAACCAATTGGTCCATATCTTTGATGAATTCTCTTTGCGCGCATTCATCAGTTGCCATAGTGGTTCTAAGTCACATTTTTCTGCCGAAAGGTCGGTGAGCCTAGCGGCAAATTTAGGAGGGGATATATCGCCCATCTTGACAAGTAATTCTCGCATTCTTGTCCGTACAACCTCATCGCCATCCTGCCATAATAGCGGGAGTAGTTTTCTGCTGTCATCGGGAAATGTCTCAAAATAATCTCTCAGTGAAGGTACTATATTTCGCCTCACAACTGGCAGTTCATGCTTACTTAATTCCAAAAGATTTTCAGCCCATAGGTCAATATCGAGAAATCTTAAATCTGCGGATGTGTTGCTGACTGCAGCTAATACATCAGGGTCCTCGTCTGCTTTTAGTTGGTTATAGAAAGGTAAAGCGTCAACTGTTAATCTCCTAAATAACCGAGTTAATACATCAGCCATTGACCTTCTTACCATTAGGTCGTCTCTTGCCATTAATAATTCAGCCAATTGATGGCCTTGAACCTTATCATAATCAATAACCTTCGCTAAACATCTAGAAACCTGTACTGCTACTTGGTCATCCTCATCACCACTTCTTCTAACCAGAATTTCAAGTAACTGTAAAGGCCCAATTAATTCAGCCCTCTCAAGTAATAATCTAATCCATTCAATCAACAACCTTCTGCGATCAACATTGCCAATTTCTAATTCGTTTAGCATCCATTTGGCCGCTTCAATACCTGTTTCATGAGCCATCACACCGGTGATGCGTGGAATTACTGCTTGTGGATTCCAATCGACATTCTGCGGCCCTGCTTCAGGTTGTGTGTGCCACGAACCTGGACGTTCACCAATGGCTATTGATTCCAGCATATGGTATCCTTGATGTATCGGTTGGCCAAGTGGCCCCACCGATAGTCCATTTAGTAAGGCGATACTAAGCCACCATCTTGTTATGTCTGGAGCAAAAGGGTCAAGGGCTTGGGCTAACCAATCATTATTTATTAGAAAAATTAGTCGCTCAGCAACCATATTACTGCGTTTAGCCAGCCATTTTTGATGCGTTTTATACGGGTCGTCTGTTAAGTTCATTCTATGTGGTACTACCAGTTCTACAACTGTGTTGAGTTTATGTTGAAACATTCCNTGGTCTATATTCAACAAGGCAAGTCCTTGTTCGATTAACTCTTGTGGGGACAGTGGATGGACTGGGGGGAAGTCTCGGTCTATTATCGGCGGATCTGGAAGTGGCCATGATGTTGTCCCACGCTCCATTGCTTCGACAAGTAGCGTGGCAACCTTCTCAAACACAATCTGAGATAACTCAGATCGACTTTTAGTCATTAATATCAACCTATTTTGGCGGATTAAATATCAAGTTCAATATTGAGATTTTGGATTAATTCCTTGTACCGGTTACGAATTGTTACTTCAGTAACTCCAGCAACTTCTGCTACTTCTCTNTGNGTTCTTCTCTTNCCNCACAANACTGANGCGATGTANATGATNGANGCNGCAATTCCTGTTGGCCCTCGTCCGCTGGTTAGTTCCTTTTCTTGAGCAGCTTTGATCAATTCGTAGGCTTTTGCTTCAACTTCAGCATCCAGTCCAAGNCCTGAACAAAATCTAGAAATATAATCTTCAGGCCCAGTAGGCATGATCTTCATTTTTAGTTCTCTTACCATGAATCTGTAGGTTCGACCGATTTCTTTTCGACCAGTTCTGGACGCTTGTCCAATCTCGTCAAGGGTTCTTGGAACTCCACATTGCCTGCATGCAGCATACAGTGATGCTGCTGCTACGCCTTCAATAGAGCGGCCTCGAATCAACCTCTTGTCAACAGCTTTCTTGTAGTTAACAGCCGCTGCTTCTCTGACAGACTTTGGTAATTCTAGTCGGCTTGCCATGCGGTCTAATTCTGCTAGAGCCATTGCCAGGTTTCTTTCAGTTGCGTTGGAGACTCGGCTTCTTTTCTGCCACTTTCGCATTCGATAAAATTGAGAACGATATCTTGAGTTAATGGTTTTTCCAGAATAGTCCTTGTTTTGCCAATCAATATCTGTGGAGAGACCTTTGTCGTGAAGCATAACTGTCATTGGAGCACCAGTTCTTGCTCTTTGGTCGCCTTGTTCTGGCGAGAATACTCGCCACTCGGCACCTTGGTCAATCACATTATCTTCTAAAACTAATCCACAATCATCGCAGACTACTTCGCCTCTAGTCTCGTCACGAGTCAAGTTTCTACTTCCACAATCACTGCATTTTACAATATCTTCAACTTGTTGTTCATCCATTTTCCATACCCCCCCTATAATAAAATTAGGGCAATACTCTTAACCCCTATCGCAAGGTTATATGAAACTTATGTTGTAATATTTGTTACTGGTCTTGTCACGGCTCGCTAGTAATTTTCAAAAAATACACTTCCCGTCATATACTTTTTCACAAATTTAGACGAACGGTTATACCAACAAGTCCCCTGCCCGAAACGATTGCAATGGGTGTCGCGGGGTTACAAAGACAAATTGCGCTCACGCCGGGAAAACGGGTTTTGTTTCTCACCAAAGATATGGACTTGATAAAACAACAACTGTACAATGGACTAAATTTACAGATGAAAGATATCAATCCCGAGGATTTACTTGACGACATAAACACTGATGTAATGACTCCTGCTTGGGTTTGTTTTGATCACGACCCCGCTGAAATTGCGAAAAATGCCTATGCTGGATTAAAGCACAATGGCCTGCGAGTATTCAATGAGAATGCACTGATTAACGGAAACTTTGAGGTCATAGTATCTGGTCAAAGGAAAGGCACTGGCTCTAGTAGAGAAACCGCAGCACAGTGTGAGCGTTGGGCAGGCATAAGAATAGTCATAGCTGCATCATTTGCCCCAATACACGAAAGAAATAACATCAATCTTGGGCAATTGATGGGNGATTACAACATGCTTGAACAACTACAGGAAAAAGAAGCATTACCCTTAACAAAATTCACCGATAAATATGANGCAGTAACAAAAATAATTATCAAAAAGGGTGGACTATTTCCATTTGCCAAGTCACTAAAAAATAATGAAATTCAGCTCCCAGAAATGGATACAGAAGACAGACCAATGACTATGGCTGAGAAAATAATTGCCCGTAACCTAGTGGGGCAAAAGCCCGACCAGTGCGTCAAACCTGATGACCCAGTAATTACTCAAGTTCAAAGTGGATATTCGCATGAATTCACCACCGCTCAAGTTCACACCTTCCTTGGGCAAGAATATGGTGAGGATTATACCTTGCCAAATCCTAGCAAATTTGCGGTCTTTGAGGACCATTTGTTATATGCACATCACAACCCCAAATTTGTACCCTTCATGGATAAGGTACAAACCTTGCGAGACTTACAAAAAGCCTTCCAAGGCCATACTGGCGTTAGAGATTATTCAGCCATTAATGGAGTCTCACCCGGCATTTGTCATCAAGTGGCCCGTGAAGAATTTATTGAAGTAGGAGATTTTGTTCAAGCAACTGATTCTCANACATGTATGGGAGGAGCTTCTAACGCACTCACATGGGGTGTTGGAGCCACAGAATACTCTAATTTGATTAGTTCAGGATTTACTTTTGTAAAGGTACCTGAGTCAATAAGATTTGAATTATCTGGCATACTAAGTCCAGGATGTACGGCTAAAGATGTGATTCTTCACATTCTTGCTGATCATGCAAGGGAAGAATTAACTTTGAACAGGTCAATGGAATTTGGCGGTCCTGGCTTAGCAAGCCTTTCGGTTGATGAACGAGCAACATTGTGCAATATGGCAACAGAATGTTCGGCCAGAACTGGGATTTGCGAACCAGATGAAAAATTGTACGAGTGGATGAAGCGATCGATGCCGCATCTTGATATCAAACAAATGGAACAGAATGCAGTAACTCCTGATGAGGGGGCTGAATACAGCGGCGGAGTGCACCATATTGACTTATCTAAAATCGAACCGATGGTCGCCCATCCGGGCAATCCTGACAAAGGTGTGCCCAGTGATCCAACTAATGGAGCATTAATTTCCGAAATTGGTGAAGTAAAGGTTGATATTGCGTACGGTGGTTCATGTACTGCCGGTAAAGAGGATGACATTGCTTACTATGCATTAGTCTGTCAAGCTGCTGATGATTTAGGAATAGAAGTTGCTGATGGAGTGGAATTTTTCATCCAGTATGGTTCTGGACTGGTTAAGGATCTAGCGGTTAGAAAAGGTTGGCATGAATTATTTCAAAGAGTGGGTGTGAAGTTAATCGATCCAGGCTGTGGTGCGTGTATTGGTGCTGGGCCTGGCGTGTCAATAAATCCTGAACAAGTCACTGTATCAGCTATCAATCGTAACTTNCAAGGTCGCTCTGGCCCGGGTAGATTGTATTTAGCAAGCCCATTGACGGTTGCTTCATCTGCTTTCACTGGCAAAATAACCTCTTGGGCAAGCAACTTGTTTGAATGATAGTTATGAAAAAGAGAACGAGCCTGATTGCTGTATCTATTGTAATTACTGGTATCGCTTTGACAATTTCTTTAACCCAAGTCTTGATGTCGTTATTTCTTGATTACCTAACATGGTTTGCCGATAATGAATTATATGGCATGATAATTTTTATCCTGCTGTACATAATTTTTGGCATAATTGCTCTACCAGCGAGTTTTCACAAATACCTCGCTGGAGTGATTTATGGTTTTGGACCAGGTATACTGATTGCCTATATTGGCTCGATGCTCGGGGCAATTGCGCCATTCTTACTTGGCAAGAAATGGATGAACCCCTATGCTAGAAAAGCACTTGGTAAACATCCTAGCTTGAGTGGATTAGAACAAGAAATCGTTGAACAAGGTACCAATGTAGTAGCCCTTACTAGAATTAGTCTGGTTATCCCCTATGGGGTGTTAAATTATGCATATGGCGCTACAGAAGTAAAATTTAGAGATTATCTAANAGGTAATTTAGGGATGATTGTTCCCTCCATAATGTATGCTTGGTGGGGTTCACAGACGATTGTCACCAGTGATGGAATTGAAACTACGGCAAAAACCCCATTTGATTTAGTGATTGTTGTTTTGTCGATAATTATCACGATTTTTATGATTGTCAAAGGTAAACAAATCATGGATAACTTGGAACGTCAACAAACTGAAGGCTCGATAATTGAATGATTTGAGGCCTTTTTTATGTTAGTTATTATGTACCGTCGGTAATCGAATTACTGTGTTGCTGGCCCGAGGTCATTCGGACTGAGGAGGACCAGAAACGGAGTGACAAAGATGTCAGGCATAGCACAAAAACTCGCGGCAAATCAAAAACAAGTAGCAATTTCTGAATTTTTTGAAAAGAACAAACACTTCCTTGGNTTTGACTCATTNTCAAGGTCACTAATTACTGCAGTAAAAGAAGCGGTAGACAACGCTCTTGACGCCTGTGAAGAGGCACGTATTTTGCCAACTATCAAAGTAGAAGTTACCAAGATAGACACAAGAAAAGACATAATCGAACTAAAGGTCGAAGATAATGGACCGGGAATTCCACAGAAAAGCATTGAAAAAGTGTTTGGACAACTGTTGTTCGGTTCTAGATTTCATGCTATAAGACAATCCCGTGGCCAGCAGGGGATTGGAATTACTGGGGTGGTAATGTACAGCCAATTGACAACTGGAAAACCAACTCANGTTAAGTCAAAGATTGCTACNGAAGCTACTGCTGCGGTTGTTGATATCGGTCTTGACACTAGAAAAAATAAGGCTACAAAGAGTAATTCAGGCCGTGAAATTTGGGAAGAAGAGAATGGTGAAATAAAGAAGCATGGACTAGAAGTAACCTGTCGAATGAAAGCTAAGTATCAGAAAGGTCGGCAAAGTGTTTGGCAATATCTACGCATGACTAGTATTGTCAACCCACATGCTGAGATTACTTTTACCGATCCTGATGGAGAAATTCATTTTTGGCCACGAGTAACGGAGAGGCTACCAAGGAAAGTTGAATCTATTAAGCCACATCCTCACGGAATTTTACTTGGACAATTGCAAAGAATGCTAAGTGAGTCAAAGGATTCCAGAATGTCAGTTTTTTTACGGATGAATTTTTCAGGAGTATCTGGAAGAGCGGCCAAAGAATTGTGCGCAGCGGCAGAGATTGAAGTAAATATCAAGCCAAAATCGATGAAACCTGAACAAATGCGGGCACTTTTGGAGGCTTTTCAAGGCGAAAAAATGTTCAATGGAAAGCCAGTGAAGTTACTTAATCCGCCAACTAATTGCCTCTCGCCAATTGAAGAAATGCTCATCAAAAAAGGGTTATCCAAAACAATTGATTCAAGATATGCAACAACTATGACAAGAGTACCAAATGTCTCTCTGGGCAACCCGTACCAAGTAGAAGTTGGGCTAATTTTTGGTGGTAATATGGCCGCAGATAAGCCGGTGGAAGTATTACGTTTTGCTAATCGAGTACCATTGATGTACCAACAAGGTGGATGTTTACTCACCAAAGCCATTGAAAGTGTTGATTGGCGACAGTATGGCCTAGATCAGCCTGGGGGGAAAGGAGTTCCAAAGGGACCAGCTGCAATATTGGTTCACTTAGCNAGTACAAATGTTCAATTTACCTCAGAAGCAAAAGAGGCGCTTGCTGAGAACGGTGAGGTGATNGANGAGGTCAGAAAAGCCATGCTAGAAATGGGGAGAGGGCTTAGAAAGCATCTAGAGAAGAAGAAAAAGATGGCCAAGACCAAAGAGAAATTCGAACTAATAAATGACATATTGCCGGCAATTGCCAAAAAATCCGCGGAGATTTTAGCAAAACCTGTGCCAAATCTGGCAGGTTCAATCACTAAGATAATGTCTGCAGTGATCTCTGAGAGTGAAACTGTATGGAATAAAGCAACTAAAATGACTGATGTGTCAATTAAAATTTACAATTATACTGCTCGAGCAAGGGCCTACACAATATTGGCTACGTGGCCAGAAAAATCTGGTGGGAGAATGGAAAATAATGTCTTTGGTGGAAGAAAAGAAGCGACTGGTGTTTGGGCTTGGAAACTGGAAACTCTTCAGCCTGGAGAAAATCTAACCATTACTTTCAGTCTGAATGGACTGGAAAAAGGCGACTGGACTGAAACCGATGTGTTTTATCGAGGTAGTCAAGAAATTATTGGTGCCTTGAAGATGGACGAAAAATACCTCGATGAAATTCGTAATCAAGAAAAGATTATGCAAGAACTTGAAGCAAAATCAGAATCTGGTTTCCTAGANGCTGCGCCANGCGAAGAAACTCCACAAACTGAAGAAGTGCCTCAGGTGGAGCCTGCCNTTAAGCCACCGACTGGGCAAGCTACATTATTTGGAGGTGAACTGTGATGGCACAAAAGCGAATGTCGGCAGAAGATACCAAAGTAGCTATGCATTCAGTGGTTGGTGAAATGTATGATAAAATTGTCAAAGGTGAGCCTCCAACAATGACATTACCCGTTAGAACAAAAACCAATATTGGATTTGACAAAAAATTAGGCGTCTACAAATATGGCAAGAAGCGATCTACTCGTGACGCAACAAGTTTAGGTTCGGCAAAGCAACTACTACGAGCATTGCACGTCATTGAATTTATTGAAGAAATGATTAATTCTGGTAAATCTTCAACTTTAAGAGAAATGTATTACATCTCAGAAAGCTGGGGTCTGGGTAAATTTGGTAGTCAAAATGAATCGAATAACCTTGCTGAAGATTTAGAAATTGTGACAAAATGTCTGCGCGAAGATTTCAAATTACGTCCTGAAGAAGATGGAGCCAGAATGATTGGCAATCTAACCTTGCAAGAGCGCAACAGACGAGGTGAATGGATGAGAATCAATGCCCGAGATGATGTTGGGGATTCAGGCTACGGCGTCCCATACAATGTTGAAAAGGAAAAAATCGAGTTATTAGAACATGATATCAATTTCATCATGGCGATTGAAACTGGTGGTATGTTTGACCGATTGGTCGAAAATGGGTTTGATGAGGATTACAAATGTGGCCTGCTTCATTTGAAAGGTCAGCCAGCAAGATCAACTAGAAGAATAATCAAACGAATGAGCGAAGAATGGGATTTGCCAGTCGTTGTATTCCTTGACGGTGATCCGTGGTCCTTCAGAATATTTGCCTCAATTGCGTATGGTGCAATTAAGACTGCACATATCTCTGAATATCTAGCGACACCAGCTGCGACATACTTAGGAATTACCGCTGATGATATCATGGCTTACGAGCTACCAAGTGACGACCTTTCAAAGAAGGATATCGAAGCACTGAACGCTGAGCTTTCAGACCCTCGGTTTGCTGACTCATGGTGGCAAGAACAAATTAACATGATGTTGGAATTAGGTAAAAAGGCTGAGCAGCAATCATTAGCAAAATACGGTCTAGATTTCGTAACAGATACCTATTTACCAGAAAAACTCGCCGAATTAGGTCTTGCTTGATTTGTACAAGCATTGATGGAGGACTTCCGCCGAGGNATGTATATGGCGCAGAATTCTGGTAATCCTTGGGCTATGCGTGTNGCGATAATAGGACTNGTCTTTATTTTGCTAGGATCTATTGCGATTTTCTCTAATGTTGACAAAATAGATGATGCTGCTAGTCCCAAAAAAATCAATGAGGCATCGATAACAGGTGAGGGTAGTGTTACGGTTGAATTATCGAAAAGCTGCTACTCAGCAATTGTTGTAGATGACGATGCTAGTAATGTTAGCTTGTTTAAGATGGTTGGTTCTAATGTCCAAGATGATGCAATAGAGACTACTAATTGCAAAACAGACTGGACACCGATGGACTCTGATGGCAGTAAATTTATCATTATGAAAGANTGGGAAATAGACGAAAGTGGAGAGTATGTTTTACAAATAATATGCGAAACGGGATGTGAAAATTCTACGGTTTGGTTGGTTGATGCAACTAGCGCTCAATGGAAATTACTTGAACAACCAGCACTCGTATTTGGCGGAGCAACTTGCTGTCTTGGCATCATAATTCTACCTGTAGCGTTTATTCTCTATCAAACTAACAAGAATGGCAAGGGCCCGAAAATGATGATGGTTGGNGCTAATGGACAGATGATGCCAATAACTGATTTAACTCCAGAAAATATTGCAAAGTTACAGCAACAAGCGGTTGTTGAAAAGGTAGACAATCCGTTTGCTGANACGGGTTTAACTGAATCAAGTGACTTTGTTGATGGCAGTGAAGATGTACAGAACGGCACGTTATTGACTACAGAACAAGTATTTGCCCTAATGAAAGGAGATGTTGATGAAGCACAAAGCAGGGTTGCCGATCCATTCGCCGATTATAATCAGGTGCGCACCGAACAACCGGTGAAGAAGGCAACAAACACAAAGGAAATCGCTTCGTGGGATGACGGAGATAATCTATTCACTAAACAGGAAGCCGAAAACAAGACTAAAACGGTGCTAGACAAACCCCCAAAGGCCACAGAGGATAAGCCGTCNGTAAAGCCCGATGCATGGAAAGATTGGGACCAAGATTAGGTGATTAAATGAATAAGTATATCNCGATTAGTGTCACGATCATTGGTTTATTGATGTTGATAATCTCATCATTAGCNGTGACTAATAACTTGAACGATTCAGAATCTGTTGATGCTATGCTACCACCTTGTACTGTAGAACAAGGTTTGCCAGTAGTTGGAGAGGATGAGGTGACTTGTTACTGGGGAATGTCTGGAGAAATACTAGAAATACCGAGTGAAGCGATTGCTGCTGATGTAGATGTACAAATTTCTTGGCAGAAATCAGGTGTGTGGATTGGTATTGCTGAGGCTGCAGAAGCAGAAAAATGTGAATTAAAAACTGATTATTACGAGTGTGACAAAGATTCTGTTACTCTAATAGCTGGTGGACCTACTTCTAATGGTGAAATCATATGGAATCCTAGCCCTGGAGAATATCGNTTTGTTGCGGGAGGCGATGACACACAAACATTGCAACAATTTACGGTAGATTGGGAGTATGAAGCTTCATTNAAGTCTGGGTTAGCAATAACCATGATGGTTATTGGCGGAGTCTTATTNATTACTGGTGCATTGCTAATTTATCAGAATAGAAATAAATAATTTGAAAAGGTTCATNAATTAGGTAACCTTAGGTTTAGCAATATGGCAGACCTTGACCTAGCACTATCCCTTTTGCAGAATAAAGTTCGCAGACAAATCTTAGAGAGATTAGTCAGAGAACCGCACTATCCTATGCAGTTGGCTGAATTGATTGGAGTTAGTCAACAAGCAATAAAGAAGCATTTGAAAGAATTAGAACGAGGAAATTTCGTGACNAAAATGAAGGTCCCAAGTGAGAAGGGNGGGCCACCAAGAACGATTTATACTGTGCAAGAAGCGATTTCCATCAGAATTGATTTAGGCCCTGATTTATTTAATTGTGAACAACGGAAATTACCCGCTGGCGGACCTATGCGGTTATCGAGGAAATTACCTGAAGCCACCCACAGAGTTGCCGAAGTCGTCAGTGGTAGGAAACGTATCTCAGTAAGTGAAGGTGTGGCATATTTGGCTGAACTCAATCAAGTGGTTGAACAATTAGATGGTCAAAGAGATGCATTGATATCATTGCACCAACATATCAGGAACCGCATCTCGCAAGGAGTAGATAGTGATTTTGAACAGTATGAAGAGAGGGCAATGATTCATTCGATTATTGAAGCGCCAGAAAAGCGACTCGATCTTAACATGTTAAGCAAGGAGTTNCAACTGGGGCANCGACAAGTTTCTGAATTACTNGAAGAAGTCAGAGCGAAGCTTCAACGACANATCTCTGAAAAGGCAGGCCACGTAATAGTTACNCCTGAAAACTCCAACCTATACTGGTGGCTTGGAGATTACAAAAAGCNTAGCTGAGTTAATCTTCAGATTCAAGTACTGAAATTAATGAAGACTGTTCAGCAATCCTCAACTTTGCCTCTTCTCTACGAGCCTTACCGACAAAGTAAACAACTCCAAGCAAAGACAGGGTTAGTAGGATTACGACAAATGGTAATGCTGTTTTTCCAATAACTTGAGATGCAACATCNAAGAATGGGTTNGGTGATTCCAATGGTTCTGANACCGCTNTTACGTTATTCTTTTCACTACCTTCGACAATTTCATTCATCGGGTCGACTACTACATAGACACCTTTNCTTCCNGCAACTACTGGATAGAGTAGGTAAATTTCAATTTCTTTAGCATCTTCTGAGGCATCNGGAGCAAGTAGAGCACCGACAACTTGACGCATGACAATACTGTCTTCGGCACATCCATTCTTCTGTATCTCATTGATTATTGATTGACTATCAACGTCATCATATTGACACAATACGATTTCGATATCTATTGCATGAGTATTACCTTGATTTTGCAGTATAATACCAATAGGTATGGTTGAATCAATATCTGCGCTATAATCTGTAATGATTATCTCTTTGATAACAAGATCTGGTGCTTTTAGACTCAATGTTACAATAAATTCGTTGCTATCTAAGTTTTCTCCTTGCCAAGATGGTGACGAATCGAAATCGCCTCCTTCAGTCATGTCTCCTGCCTTTGATACAACTTTCAAACCAACTACTCTAGTGTCTAATTTAGCCGTGGTTGATATTTTAACTACTGCAACCATTTCTATTGTTTGGTATGGCGCCATCTTAGGCATCATGTAGACGAAACTATCGCCAGATGGGATTACTGCACAACGAGTTGAATCTTGTTCTTCTTCAAGAGTTCTATAGAAGCCATCAATTTCTATTTGGCTAGCATCTGCTGCAGGCATGGGGATTGGGAACTCGATACAGGGTTCGTCTACTTCCAAATCATTGCTTATCTTCTTGATAGTTCGCCACTCTACAGACCAACCAGTCAAAGTACCCATTCCAGGAAGTTCTGACCAGATTAAGGCGTTTCCTTCCTGTTGTGCGGTGTGGTTGTCCAAAGTTGGCCAGTCTTCTACGTTGCCATTGTTGGTTATGTTAACTGAGAAACTGACTATTTTGCCAGGTGCTGATACTTTCACTGGATTGTCAACTGCTGGATCCATGTAGACTTCCATGTCGTAAAATTCATTGACATAAACGTACAAAAAGTCTGAATCTCTTTCTCTGGTTAATCTATTATCTTCGTTTGGATATGCTTCTTCAGAGAGTGTTTGGAATTCTACTACATACAATCCTGCTGCAATGTCAAATTCTGGTACATTCATCAAAACATCGAAAGTCTGATCTGAATCACGATCTAGTTCCTCAAGACTTTCGCGAGGAATCACGATGTCCCAGTGGCCAGTTCTAACAGGAACCCCTGTTGGGTCTGTTACTGTGGTTAGTCTGAAATCGAATCGGTCTGGGCCGTTACCATTGTTGATAGTAGTGGTTGATAGGGCTATGTTTTCACCAGGGTTAACCGCTATTGCAGAGACTGGATTGCCAAAGGAATCAGTAACTGTTACCAACCTATCTGCATCTCGCTCAATATCGGTTTCAAGGCTGTATTCATGAATCACGTTGATAGTATATCTTGCTGAATCTGAGACTTTTTGATAGCCTTCTAAGTTTGCTTGCAAAGTTATACTCTTAGAGCCAATGCTAGCATCTTCTGGAACACAAAGTGTAACTCTTACTAAGTAAGTCTTGAAGGTAGTTCCTGGGTCTAATTTCCATTCTATTGGAGTGCCAAGTGTTGCATCGCTACCTCCTAAAGTTTGAGAGAAGTCAACATCAACAACCCAGTTTGATTGTCCCCATGTTGCATCATCGATATCGTCTGGCTTTTCTGCTGGTGCTCCTGGGGTGCTAAAGATTAGATTTCCAGTCTCAAAATTCTTGGTGACATCTTGTTCAAAGGTGTGGCATTGTCCTGCCATAATTTCTTTTTCACTGTCCTCTGGCAGCAATTCTTCAAACACAATATTTCCTTCAGATTGTATAGAAACAAAGATGCCTAATTCAAGAATATCATAAGTTCCTTTGTCAACAGACTTAATCGGTTCGCCTTCTGACCAACCCTTCAAGTAGATTACAAATGCACCCGGATCTTCGGTAGATGGTACCTTTACAGTGAGTATTTTGGTAGTAGATTTGCCCGGGTCAAGTTCGACACGTAGTGGGAAAGTAATCTCCCAACCAAATGGTAGTAGCCATTCTTGCTGACCTTCTAAGGTATTAGGGTCCCAGAATAGGAAACTGTCCTGAACGTTCCCGGTATTGGTTATCGTAATCGAGAAGGTCGCTTGACTACCTTGCTCGATATCCTGGACACTAAGTGATGTATCCAAGCTTATTCCGTGAACAACATCCATCAATGTAAGAGTGGTTAGATCAGATCTTATCGCTGGGTCTTTGTATGATTTGGCAGTCACTACTATCTGGGCTAATTCATCTTCATTCGCTTGATAGATAGTTGGTGCTTGAACTCTTAGATAGAAATTAATGAATTCTCCGCCTTTCAGATAGATCGGTGTGGTTGGAGTAATTTGAGTTTGATTGTTAGCAAAGAATATTTGCACAGTCCAATTTGTTGGCACTCCTGAAACATTTAATCCATAAGTATCTGCAACTAAATCAATGTCCCCAGGGGTAGAATTGTTCATTGTCATATTGTACAGCGTTTGTTCACCTGGCTCAATTACATGATAGAAGGTTTCACCTAAGGCTAATTCTACATCTACTTGCCCAGTTAGAACATGTGAATAACAGATGGTAAATGCACCATTTTGTTCATCATTACACTTGTTTCGATCCGACCAACCAACATGGGCACCACTACCCAAATCGTTAGCAAATGCAGGAGGAATTCCTATTTCTGGCCTACCTGCTGTATCTGTTCCAAGCTTATTGCTGGCCCAAGAAGTAATTGAGACAATGTCCCATGGATCAAGAGCGAACTCTCCTGTTCCAACAAGGTCTGTTTGGTTCAGTCTCGTATACTGTACCTCTTCCCCGGCAGTAGTATTGCCGGAATCAACCCAAGCGATGTGAACATTGTTTTGCTCGTCAGTTAGTAAAGAAGGATAGATCGAATGGCCAGACCATGGACGATTTGCCGCCAAACCGGATAACCCTTCCACATTCGAAATTGGAGTGTCTTGAATTTTCTTTATTGCGTAGGTAGAGAGACCTTCTTCAGCACCATCAAAAGCACCCGCTCCTTGTAATCGAAGTTTGGTATAATATACCTCATAATTGGCAGATTTTTCAAACCCGTAATCTCTACCGTCCATCCATGCAATGTGCGTATTGCCTTGCATATCAACGCCAACGGATGGATGGAAAGAGTATGCATCATCGATAGTAACTCGTGTATCGTTGACTACTACAAGGTGGCCTTCTTCTCCAGGCCCGGTATCTTCAATGTAATTGCCATTGACTACGCTGTGACCGGTTGCTCCAGGCGTCCACGTTGGATCATTTTCCATCTTGGCGTAAGGATCTAGTACGGTCATGTAGATTTCTCGCGAATTATTTGTGGCAACAAAAACCATTGCTTCCACCAGCAAAGCCATAGCGCCTGCTCCACCGCCACCGGATGGGAATTCATATGCCTGTCCTCCAGCATTTACCGTTCTAGGGTTATTTGACGGATCGGAGCCTGGACAATTTCTGGCTTGTGTTGATACGACGCCGTTTGGACACTTTGCCAAATCAAGGAAGTGAGATTGAATACTGCCAGCGCCACCGTAGCCTTGACCATAAAGGCCAATTGGAATTACTCCAGCCTTAACACAGTTATCGTGCGCTTCATCTATTGAATTAATATCATCTGCTTGTTGAGACGGATCACCATCTTTAGGACCTTCATCTGAAACAGGCAGCACAATCTTTGTTGCATTTGGATTCCATTTGTGATCTGCTGAAGTAGCAGGATTTCCTGGCACGTTGCCGTTAGTATCTTTCCAAGATAAGCAAGCCCAGTTTGTCCCTGGACCCCAATCTTCTCCAGAATTACCGGAGTATGGGTTGCCGTTGTAAATGGTATTGCCTAGAGATCTTATTCCTCCAGAATCATCTCCGTCGCCAAGAGGTGTGGACCTTGGTCCGGCATTTTGGTTGAATCCTGCACAATCTCCACTGTCAGCCGCACTTGGCAGCCCAAACCCTCCATCTAAACCGTAAATTGTTTCATAAACAGTCATATTGGCGACTTCGAGTAGTGGCTTGATACCCTCAAATGAAGAGCCATCAGAGAATGTCCCACCGTAAATTACCGTGCATACATCCGCCCATTCTGAATACATAGAACCAGAGGTGTCTATCACGAAAACCAGCTCTACTTTGCCGCCTCTTGTATCGTCCCAAACGATTTGCACTTGGTCGTTAGCGTCAACAACAATATCTGGGTGGCCTTTGTGCCCGATAATGGGAGTAATCAATGTGTCATCAAATAATACGATGACATTGTTAGTGACAAAGTCTGGTTGAAGCATGCTGTAGTATATTTGTGGTTGATTGAAGAACTTCTCCTCCGAATCATATTCATCTTGCCATGCGATGTGAATATTGCCTTGAGAGTCAACATCAATAGATGCCCAATCTCTATCTTGAGCCCTTTGAGAAATTATCGTATCATCAATACCTGTTATTGAATTGTCAGTAGAGGTTTGACCGTTGAACGGCTGAATCTTGTAAGGGCTTAGTGCCGTATACATGATTTTGTGAGTGCCTGATTTGTCAGTCCATACAATGTGTATGTTGTCATCTTCATCAGCAACTACATCAGGATGCCAAACCTTGTGAATTCCTGCATTAGTAATTTGGGTCGCATCGATTAGTGTTTCACCGTTACTAGCCACCATCGAATAATACAGGTGCAGGTTATTTCTTGCCCATATGATGTGGACATTGCCTTGGCTGTCCCCAACTATTGCGGTTTGGGTATCTGAAGCTGAACCGCCATCGACAATTTGTTGAGGCTCGGTAATAACCACCGTATTTGCTTCAGCAAAATCGCTTGCTACCACCATTCCAGAAAGGGCTGAAAGTAGCATAATTGTTACTAAACTGATTGATTTGAATGTTTGACTCATAGATAAACCTCGCTTATAGCGATTTATCCATGGCCTCTTCATACTTAACTACGACCCATTCAGGTCAGTTTTGAACAGGTTTGGATTAGGCCCATTCTGATGGGTCAAAACTAGTGCCAAAGGACATTTTTTCGTCAAATTCGATTTCTGGGCTTTTCGTATTTGCTTGTGTAATGTCAATGTTATTACTCCGCTCTTTTTGCACTGCTTCGCGATTATCCCAATCGTCTACTGGCCCGGGCTTCCCGACACCTGGCCCATATGAATATTTTATTTCGTGAATTATGCCTAGCTTAGCTAACCAAAGTCTCCTTAACGAATGCATAAATTCATGCTTTGTTACCCCATCAAACCAGATTGGCAAGCTAACATTGAATGCTTGAAGCGGACCCGGCTTTTTATTGTCGTCGTGACCCATGTGTATACCCCAGTCTACTGAAGAGTTAATCAATTGAAGTCGAGCTTCGTGAATCCATTCCGACCATCCATCGCTATCATCTTTCATATGATTTTTCATTTCCTCTTGTTGTCCTTTGTCTACTCTAGTCATACTAGAAATGGCAATTAAGTCACGATTTTTCGGGATCACTACCGCAAACATATGGCCTTGTTTTCCTTGTGGATATTTAATCAAAATATGAGCGTGTGCTCGTCCATCTGGCTGTTCTTTGACAAAGAGCCTCTCCTCGCCTAACCAGTTCATGACCATAGACACTATCTCGC
>PBTA01000015.1 GCA_002726395.1 Methanobacteriota archaeon
TCGCTAGAATCGATTGCCCGGTAAGACATGGTGAAGGAAAGTATGTTATGCCTAATGCTGAAAGTTTAGCAAATCTAGCAAATAATAATCAAATCACTGTAAGATATGCAGATCCGCAAACCCAACAATCAGATAGCTATAATGACGAGGTCTTACCATTCCCTCTATCCCCAAATGGTAGTATGATGAATATAGCTGGGATTAGCGATAAGACTGGGCTTGTATTCGGCCTTATGCCACATCCAGAGGCAATTTATGCGCGATGGCTCCACCCTGATTTCTCTAGAGGCGGCGCGCCAACCTCAACAACAGATATCGAGTGGGAAGGTCAAGGGCTGCAGATTTTTAGGAATGCAGTTGAATACATTCAATCAACCCACTGATTAAAATGGCAATCAATACAAGATTTAGGGAAATAGATTCCTTGAGGGGCTTGGCTGTATTATTGATGGTAATGGTCCATGCAGCAGCAACTTGGAACCCAACCACTGCTTCGCAAACCTCAGCCTTGGCATACATAGTTGCAGGACTTGGGGGGCTTGCAGCTCCCCTGTTTGTCACAATATTTGGCTGGGGTATGTACAAATCAAAAAGCCCAAGAAAATCAATTTTAATCAAAGCATCGGCACTGTTAATCCTTCAATACACAGTAAATCTAAGCTCTCCACACCTCTATGAACCATACTCACCAGGAATTCTCTCATTATTTGCCATTTTACTAGTAACAAGGCCATTGATTATGAAATCTATTGAATCAACCAATAAGATATTCATTTTCAGTAGTTTTATGATTATGATGTTCATTATTAACGGTTACTTATTTCAATTTCAAGGTACTAATAACTGGAACTCAAGGATATCGGCAGATGGACCTTTAGAAATAATTGAATTAGCATTATTCTCTGGAACTTATCCACTATTTCCTTGGATCATCTTTTGTGTAGTTGGCGGATATCTTGGAAGCTTGGTTGCCGGTGGAGGTAAAACACTTCCAAAAAATAACGCCACTTTAACCGCTATAGTTATTGGAATATCATATTGTATAACAACTCTCTATTTAGCCGAAGTAAATTCTAAAATTTGGGCCCATCCTTCAAANGGANATTANCTNAACTTCTTCCCGGCTAATTTCGGATTTATGATCGCAGCCGTTACAGGCGTACTCATACTTTGGTTGATTATACAGGAATTTAATTTATTATTATTTGAACAAGCAGGTAAGGTTTCCTTAACTGTCTATGTTATACACTTCATTCCTCTTACTTATCTATCAGATTTAGAGAATGAAAGAAATTGGACTATAATGGAAGCGAGCCAAGCAGTGGTATTATTCACCACCACTTGGCTCATCTTCGCATATTTTTGCAATAGGTATCAATGGCTAACCATTGAACACCTTATTGGCAAACTTACTGTTAGGTAATCACTCAGATGCTGCAAGAGCCTCAGTGGCTTTCTTAGCACCCATCCATGCAACAATACCGAAACCAATCTTGTTGATTATATCAGCAACGTTGTAAGCGACAGCCATGATTTCAGCTCCGTTGTCCATCTCAATGAGAGCGACTTCAGGGCTGAAGAGGTAGCCGAGAGGGTAGATGATCCAGCCGACNACGATGAACCAGCGGAGTGCGTTTGCGCTCCACATGAGTTCAGGTGCAATCTTGCTGTTGTCAACACCAAGTCCTGAAGACCACGGTGTTCCAGTTGCTACGATAATCATAGCCCAGCCCATTCCTCCGAGTAGGAGTGCAACGATTGGGTTCATCAGATCGGCTTCACCGGCGTATCCGAAACCAATCATGATTAGAGCACCAGTGAAACAGATTCCAGTGAATCCGAGTCCAGCGAACTTATTGTCAGTGATTGCGCCCTTGCCGACTAGGGAAGGGAACTTGAGTGCCATCAATGGGACTGTAATGATCCAATCCATGTATCGGTATTCTACTGAAACAGTACCATAGTCTGCGTATACACCGCGCATGTAGTAGTAGTGGAATGCTGCAATACCAACAATCAATGCGGAGATTGTCATAGTGGTTCTGTATTGAGGTGCAACATTGTTTCTCTCACTCATGAAGAAAACAAAGGCAGCACCCATTGCGATGTATCCTACGAAGAATAGGAAGAAGGTCATAGTCTCTAGTGTGTTGCCATCGAGGAACTCGGGCAACCCGTTTNCCCCGACAGGGAGCGTATCAGCGGCGCTGACGGATCCCGCCAAGGCTAGGGCGAAAGTGGCGACTAAAAGCAGGCTCGTGGTTTTAGAGAATTTCTCAGATATCATGTTTCTCAAACAGTACTGTTTTTCTTTTCACATATAAAGGAGTGTTAAAATTCAACAAACATTTGCGTGGTTTTACGACCTTTGGCCAGTTTGCACAGCCCATAATCCACGGTAAATTCCACCATTTGCTATTAATTCATCATGAGTTCCACTCTCAGCAATTTGGCCTTTATCCATTACCATTATTGTATCGGCATTGCGGATAGTTGACAATCTATGAGCTATAATGACAGTTGTTCTGTTCTTAGATACCAACTCAATCGATCTTTGCAGCGCCGCCTCCGTCTCATTATCAACCGCTGAGGTGGCTTCATCCAAGATCAATAAAGGAGCATCTTTCAACACCGCTCTAGCTATTGCCAACCGCTGTCTCTGGCCTCCAGATAACCGGTGCCCTCCCTCTCCAACCATTGTACCCCACCCGTCGGGAAGAGAATTAACAAATTCACTTACTTCTGCATTATCAGCCGCTCGCAATACTTGTTCATCAGTTGCAGTTGCATCACCATATCTTATGTTTTCAAGTATAGTGGTTGGAAATAATGTAATATGCTGCTCAACNAGGGCAATTGAAGATCTCAAATGCGACAAAGACCACTCATCTATCGGCGCTCCGCCCCACATAATACTTCCACCATTTGGTTGGGCAAAACGAAGCAACAGCCTTGTTAGAGTAGTTTTGCCCGCACCAGTAGAACCGACAATACCTGTGGTTTTACCAGCCATTATTTCTAATGATAATCTAGTGAATGTATCGTCGCGGTTAGGATAGGCAAAATCGATGTTTTGAAACTTAATATCACTTTTTACAATTGCTTCTTTTTCCGGTTCAAAATCTCCTTGAGATATTTCTATTTCTGAGGTTAAGACATCTAATACTCTGGTAGAAGAAGCCATTGCTCGTTGATATAAGTCAAAAGTCTCTCCCAGTCTAGTTAGTGGCCAAAGTAGTCTCTGAGTCATAAATACCAGTACAGAATATGCCCCAACAGCTAGAACTCCTTCTAGAGTGTACCATCCACCAAGTAGTAATGTAGCGGTAAAACCACAGAGTATGGCCATACGAATTAGTGGAGTAAATGCTGCAGACAACCGTATTGCCTTCTTATTGGCTTGCCGATATGCTTCACTAAGTTCTCCAACCCTTGCTACTTCAATGTCTTCAGAAGTGAATGATTGAATTGTCGACATACCAGACAAATCATTTTCCAGCAAGGCATTCATCTTACCAGCGGCATCTCTAACTTCTGCATATTTAGGCTCAAGACTACGTTGATACTTGAATGACCCCCAAACGATTAACGGGATTGGTAAAATAGCCAACATAGCAACCTCCCATGAGATGAATAGAAATACCGCGCCAACAACAATAACGGTAGTAGAAACCTGGAGCAGATCATTTGCCCCTTTGTCCAAGAACCGTTCTAATTGATTGATATCATCGTTTAAGATGGCTAAAATATCCCCCTTCTGTCGCTCATCAAACCACCCCATGCCTTGTTTTTGGACATGATTAAAAGTGTCCAGTCGCAATTCATGCTGAACTGTTTGCGCTAGATTTCGCCACAATACACCATAAAAATATTCGAATAAAGATTCAAGGCCCCAAATAACAAAAGTTAGCACAGAAAGTAGTATTAACTGATTCCACGGGTCTGAAAAGCCCAGTCCTGCAAGAAAAGAATCCTCTTGTAAAACAACTACATCAACCGCTAAACCAATCAATAANGGGGGCGCTAAATCCCAGATTTTATTGGTGATAGAACACAATGAAGCTAATCGAATGGTTTTTTTGTGGCCTTGCATATGGGAAAGGAGCCGTCTAAATGGACCTACTTCCGCCATGACCCTTCCAAACGGTTTTCATTGATAACACCGTGATTCCATCCGTAGAGGAAATATTCTCCGCAACTAATATGCGGTGGATGAGTAAGCAAGGCTCGAGTGCAATGAGGCGTGATGAAGAGTCAATCCTATCTTATGTTACTAAGAAGGTCGGTAAAACTCGACATGTTACCTTGATTGACCCAGACAAGCAAACACCAGAAATAGCTGCAGAAAGAGCATGCATTGCGGTTGAAGCAGGCTCAGAGATGATCTTTGTTGGCGGCTCCACAGATACTCCTGATGAAATTGTTCATGCAACCTGTCTAGCAATCCAAGAAGGTCTTGAATTACGGGCTTTTGCCGCCAGCCAATCACCCGATAGTAATGAAGAGATGTGGAAAATACCAGTAGTTCTGTTCCCTGGCGGCTCACATGCATTATCTCCCGCAGCAGACGCGATAACTTTTATGATGCTGATGAATTCTAACAGTCGGCGTTTCTTAGTTGGAGAACAACTACGTGGGGCGCCATACATTGATAATTTTGGCATAGACGCGCTACCAACTGGCTATGTTGTGTGCCACCCGGGAGGGAAAGTTGGCGAAGTAGGTGATGCTGAATTGGTAATGCCCGATGACACTTCACTAGTCAAGGCATATTCACTAACTGCTGCTATGTATGGTTTCAAACTACTATATCTTGAAGCGGGTAGCGGCGCAGAAAATCAAGTTGATCCTGAACTAATTAAATCAGCTAAGACTACCGAGGGACTTACCATGTTGGTAGGCGGTGGAATTAGAACCCCCCAACAAGCACAAATAGCCGCCGAAGCAGGTGCCGACTGGATTGTTACGGGGACTCTTACAGAAGATGCGACANACCTTGCGGATTTACGAGAAAAAATTCATGCGATTACCAATACTCTTTCCTTAGTTAACTGGGNGCCAAATTAATCAGCAGTATTGCGATTAATTTATNTTCTAATTTTATATCNNGCAAATATGCCTAAATTAACAGTTGGCGACAATGCGCCNAATCTCAGCCTACCAGCAATAGACGGAACAACATTCAACATGTCAGATATGAAAGGTAAGCGCGTAATTCTTACCTTTTTCAGATTCTCTTCTTGTCCCTTCTGCAATATCCGCATTAACAGAATAGTCAAGCGCTGGAATGAGTTTGCTGATGATACAGTAATGGTTGGCGTTTTTAATGCTAAATCAGGCGAGTTAATCAAACGCATGAAAAAACATAATGCACCATTTACCATTGTTGCAGATGAATCTTACGAACATTTTGAGAAGAATTCAGTAGTAAAATCCTTTGGGAAATTCTTGTGGGGTGCACTGCGTTCACCATTAACGTTCATGCAGGCAACATTGAAAGGTTACTTCCCGTTGACCTTATCGATTGCTAAACTCTCTATTATCCCAGTAGACATTCTTATTGATGCGGACGGTAAAGTGGCAAAAGCGCATTATTGTAAAGATACAGCAGACCATCTCTCAATTGATGAATTAATTGCCTTCTCTAGAGGCGAATAGCTTACCTGTTATGCTCAAATAATTTAGTCTTCATCATCGAAGATTACCGGGTCGCCACTGCCACCTGGTGCAGCAGGCCTATTGGTATCGACATCCATTCCAGGTTCAATAACCGTTTCTTCAACGTCTAGCTTGACTCTACCACCTTCTGCTAAACTGGCCATATCATCGACACTAGGAGTAGCAATTTTTCTTTCAACGTCTGGGGAGTTAGCATACACTTCACGTTTCATTTCACGTTCATCATGCCCCCTAACTAGTGATAGTGAATCAGCAAATACTCTGCCAACAACTTCTCGAGTTCTTTCACCACGGCGTACGGAATCTAACTCATTTGCCATGGTTTCTCGCATACCTTCTAACTCTCTTAATTCAGCAGTTCTATCCTGAAGAGCCGCTTCTAAATCACTCATTGTTAGAGATATTTGTTGAATTCTCTCATCGCGCTCGAATACGTCACTGTGCAATCTTCGCTCTCTTCGCCTTAACGATTCATACTCGCGATTCCTTTCGAGCAATCGGCGTTTTAATTCTTCGATTTGCTCTACTAGGTAATCGTGTTCAGCAGATACTGAACGAGGACCTTGCATGACTCGTTCTAATTGCTCTTCAAGTTCGGTTAATCGACCATCTCTTGCATCAAGCAAACCCCTCAGGCGATCAGCAATATCACGCAACCTTTGGCGCTCTTCTTCTAATGCCTTATTGGCTGATTGTTCAACTTCATATTGTTTGGTCATCTGGTCAACTTGTGCTTTCAAACTTCGAACCTCGTCAGCGGTAACAGAAGTAAGCCCAGCGTCAGCAGCTCTTTCCAATGCATCAACCATTTGAGAGATACGCCCTTCCATTTCACCAATTACTTCATCTTGTTCAGTAGTTAGTACTTTCAATTTCTCAACTTCATCTTCAAGTCTTGCACGCTCTTCAGTTGATAGGGAGGATTGTTGAGCAGCTAAGTCTTGCCTAGCGTCAGAAAGTAATCTTTCAAGGTGGACCATTTGGCTTCTGCGTTCTTCAAGTTCGTTTTCCAAGTCGTTCATTCTAGCAACTTCAGGAGCAACCATATCTTCTCGCTCGGCTAAATCAAGTTCCATGACTCGTAAACGTTGTTTGACAGAGACCATTTCTTCGTTTCTTTTAGCCAACTCATCCCAAGCGATTAACACCTCTTCAACGAGTTGCTCAACCGGATATCCTTGTAACATTCCTTCGAGTGCCGCACGCTCTTCTGATGAAGTATCACCGACACGTTTTATTCCGCTTGGTGATGGAGAGCCGACTGTCATACGACGCCTATCGGTAATCAACCACTCTTGAACTTTCCCAATAATTATTAGTCAATTAGGCCGTATTTTCGACCTTATTTGAAAAACCAGCACCCAATCAGTTGATTGCTGTGTACATGTCGTCAGGCATCTCGCCAGCCAACTTTAGTGCACCATTGGCTACACTGTTAATAGCATCCTCAACACACCAAACATTGACATCACCGATATCTGAAATTTCTTCAGCCATTCTTGCTGCGATACCTTCGATTAACGATCCACCACCAGATAGAATGATGTTGTTTCTTAGTATTGGTTGATATTCTGGGTCAGCAGTTGCGACAATCTTCTTGACTGCATTAGCAACTAGTGGGATTATTGATTCACATGCTTCAACGATTAAGTCGCCAATATCGACAACTTGCTTTTTACCTTCAACCGAAAGTTCAACCATGACTTCTTTTGCATCCATACCTACATATGAAGACGCTTCTTTCCATCTTCTAACCATGTCTTTAGTGACTTGAGCACCTGTGTACTTCTTTCTGACAAGTTCCATCAATTCAAGGTCTAACCAGTCGCCAGCCTCCTGAATTGTAATTTGGTCTTCATCGCTTGGGAAAGTACCGTGAATTCTTGCGATGTCAGTTGTTCCTGCACCTATATCGACGACAATAGAGCCAGCGATCTCTTCAATTCCATATGCAGTTGCAAAGGGTTCAGTTACCACCATAATAGCGTTGACCTGACCTCTTAAAGTTGCAACAAGATTTGATTTATCGGTAAAAGAAACGTGGCTTGGTGAACAAATAACTCCAAACACTTCATCATATTCTTCCGGGTCTACAGTCTCTAGTAGGTGTGATACGAATGCTTTAGCAGCAGCTAAATTTGCTTCATC
Organism: Methanobacteriota archaeon; assembly: GCA_002726395.1. Lineage (GTDB taxonomy): Archaea > Thermoplasmatota > Poseidoniia > Poseidoniales > Poseidoniaceae > MGIIa-L1. The sequence continues at coordinate 7,828 of PBTA01000015.1, forward strand.
GTCTTGAGCTACGCCAGCAGCCATAGGGCGGTATAGATTACAAGCCAACTTGTTCTTTAGCGCATCATTTCCAAAAAGGACATCTCGTCCCAGAAAATTTCTTGCTACAGGGTCTTTCGGTCTACCTACAATAGTTTCGATTGTGTGGATTGCACCAGCACTCGAAGATATAGTAGATTGGTATGTTCCTAGGTCAATTCCAACGTATAGGCGGTCACTCATATTATTCACCATCCGCATGCGGATATCTAACCCAAAACGACATTGAACTTCAAGGTTCACCCTGTTGCGATAGGACTAAAAACCAGCATAATTCACAAAAAAGACTCTTAGTTGCCCGTTTTTTTAAAATTTTTACCCGTCAAACCACCGAATGCATATTTTCCCCGAATAGCACACAAATCACCATAAAAAAACCATAAATCAAGATAAAAATTGCAAAACTCAAATTTTTTTACCGAACAGGGAGAGAAAATTTTGGATTAACCATCAAAAATTCCGCTTTTCATCATCGCCAACAAAAGGCTCTTTGACTCCTTGAAAGCCTTCTGCGTCTCCAACTTCATCTTTCATTGAGTCCCACAATCGTTTGGCGATTAGTGCAACCCCTAGGATCGTGATTAACCCCCACCCCATTGCTCTGATAGGGTTTGCTGCCCCCGCTTCATCCTCATCTACTAGACCATCATCTACAATCCAATTACTGGCGCTGAAGTAGATTTCTGAATCAACATATTGAATGTCAATGTTGGCATTAGGTGAGGCATTTAGGCTTTGAGCAAAAATTTGCACATGCATATTCATCCCATTTATGTTAAAAATTGGTAAATCGTCTGGCGCCCACCAAGAACAAGAATGCACCCCATCAATTAGTGCAACATCCTGAGCGAGGCAGGATAGTATCGGGAAGTAAGATTGAGACCCAGTTTGATTAATCATGATTCTAGAGCCGGTAATATATGGATCAAAATCAGAGTCGGCAATTACCCATGAAACATTGAGCAAACCATCCCAAACATTAGCTGTTAAACCATTGATATTGAGGTTGGAAATTAATATTAAATTATCCAAGGGGCGACATCCCGTTGAATTTACTGGGAAGGAATTGTCAACAGGCTCAGTAACACATACATCGACATCATCACCAATCCCATCATTGTCCGAATCATCCGTGCAGCCATCGAGATTGTTGTCATAAATTCCGGGGTTTACCTCAGGGCACAAATCATACTGGTCCTCAATACCATCCTCGTCAGTATCATCACTACAACCATCTAAATTAACATCAAATTGTTGCGGGTGTTCATTAGGACACAAATCCTCTGCATTGGCAATCCCATCACCATCAGCGTCTTCCCAGTTTATTGAATCTCTAGCGACCCCCTTCACGGCAACGGCAAAACCGAGGCGATTCCCATCAACTCCTACTGTGCCAGGACTATTTCCCGGAGCGACATAATTTGCATGAACTGACAATTCTACCCACTCTACGCCAACCAGATCGAATTGTGAGATTTTGACACCAATACTAGTTTCATTGGAATTAATCAATTTACTTACATCTAACTCTTCGCTACTAATAAGCGAAGAATAACCATCGTAGTCATAAATCCCCCCAACCGCAGAGTATCCGTTTGACATTTTAACAACTAATTGCAGGTCGTCAACTAGGAATGGTTCCGGTTTTGCAGGAAATGACATAATAATCTCTAAATCTTCATTTCCTTCTGGAACCAATCGTTTTTGCCAAACATCTCCAGTCTCCAAAAACGGGCCCGCAGCCCCCAGACCGCTCCACGGGTTATCACCAATATTTTGACTAGGTCCTCCATCTAAGCGACTATAAATCCAGTCGCTGAGGTTTATATTACTTCGAAAACTGTCATGAACCCACAAATTTTCAGTAGGTGTGAGATTATCTTGTCCAAGACTATTTTCAAGTTGCTGGAAATCAATTAATTCAGTTAGACTCAATGCACCCCAGCCGCTGTAATTATTTCTCGTGAAGTAATCATCTTCCTCTGCAACATCAACAGTTGCTATTGCCAACAGCGACCTAATCAACGAACCTGAAGGAGTAAAGCCATGCCCTAGCCCAATATCTCCTTCTGTAATAGACGACCAATTAGGTGAAATGTTAGACATTTTTTCTACATTTAGTGGCTCATTAGAACCCATAATCCATCCCTGTTCAACCATTTGTTGAAGAACTCCAGCAAACGATGCGGCTATTGGTGTAGCCATACTTGTTCCACTCGAAACTCGCATGTCGTTGTTGAGAGAATCATCAATACCATCCCCTTTGGCAGAGTTGATAGAAACTCCCGGCGCTACAGCAAAAATCCCAAACGTCTCAGCCTCTGTAGGGCCTATTGATGAGGAAGGCCACAACGTTGGCGATGCTGATTTTGTTGAAGCCCCTACGGCAACAACATTTCTTGCATTTGCCGGCTCAAGCAATTGCGCCCCAGTATTTCCAGGGGCAATAAACGCCAGCGACCACGGGACCTCTAGAGCCCACAAATCAAAACCAGCCGATCGTGCAGTGTAGGATGTAGTATCATCGCCCCATGAATTGGAATGAATGATGCCGCCATTGATGGAATTTTCCATCAATAAATCAGTGACATTCTCTGGCGGAGACCAGCCTTCTGATGAGACAATGTCCTGAAAAATTATTTTTGCACCATATGATATAGTCGATGCGTTGGTTGGCTTTACCCCATCAGCGTAAGCATAAATGTCATGGCAAGCAAGAGATCCTGTCACATGTGTTCCATGTCGATAATCCATGTGTCCCGGAGTATCTCCATCATCGATACTGGAATTGTATAACAAAATCTTCCGGTGTGTAGGGCCGGGGCTGACTACAGCATCCTGTCCATTAGATTCCGTGCCGACAGACCCCGGAGCAGTAGCATTTCTAAAACAAGCATGATCTAAGTCAATACCGCTATCTGCTACTCCAAGAATCACGCCGTCGCCATTTAGGCCAAATTCCCACTGCGGGTGTGATGACGCTTGGCTGCTACCCATGTAACCGGCTGCAATTATGTTACGCGCACCTGCGTCAAGGATAGGTTCTATCCATAAAATCCCGGGAATCAACATAATGGTTTCCACAGACATTTGGCTGGGTAATGTTATGGTAAAATCAAACGGAGTTGTGCTGTAACTAAGCGGCAGCATACCCGCTAAATCTACTCCAAGCGAAGCAAAACTAGCAGTAATTTGTTTGTATGCACTTATCGGTAATCGCGGTTCTAAGACAATTTTGACCAAACTTCCCAGCGCCTCTAAACCATCAATAGTGCCCCGCCAATCGGCATTATCAGCGACCTGAATTTCAACCCCTCCTTCAGGGAACACATATCCTTCAGACCAAACAAGAACCGCCCTCTCAGACAAGGCTCTTAGCGGCGATAAACCATGGTTTTCCAAATCACTCCATGCCTCTTGAGTCCAAATTCCCTCATCAAGAATTAAAACTATTTCCAAACCCTCTAAATCTGGCTCAAAAATGATGGTTTCGGTGGGACTAGAGATGGCGCTAGCAAGCGGCAGCAATAGCATCATAATTGCTATCATTAATCCCCGCATGAGTTGGGACAAAACCTCAATATTAGTCAATCTCTCGCACCAAATCATCACTTTTACCGCGACGGGAAGTTTAAACCAGCCGTGCAAGTCGCCGACTCGATGAAGGCATATCGAGTATCCGGAATAGCACCATTCGGTAGCGTACGTAACAAGTTTAGTCTTGACCTTCCTGCCGACAGTAAAGCAGATGCAGAGCACATCGCTTACTCGATAATCGGCTCAAGGCACAAGGCTAAGAGGCGAACTATCAACATCGAATCTGTCAAAGAGATAGATCCGAGAACTTCTACAGAACCAAAAATTCAACATGCGTTCAGAGAGCAAATCGCAGCTGCAGGCGGCGCAATTGCCCCTACTAGCGAAGAAGAGTAATCGACGCCTTTTTCTAATCCTACTCCAGTTGAGAGTTGTATACAATGGTCGATCGCACAGAACTTCAAAACAAGGCTCGCCTTGTGGAAAGCCACCGACAACACCTCGAAGAGTTGCAACGACGCATGGACCAGATAGTCGGCGTCATCAATGAACACCAGGTCACCGAAGAAGTTCTCGCCCGGTTAATTTCCATGGCAGAAAGTGGCGCATCGAAAGCCCACGTATCCATCGGTGCCGGAGTGACATTAAATTACCAACACGATGCTACATCAGCAGGAACCGCAATGGTTGATCTTGGCAGTGGGGTTTTTGGTGAGAGAAACTGGCAAGAGGTAATAGATATACTTGCAAAACGACGTGCTGAGTTTAATGATTTGCAAGAAACCCTACTCAAACAAGCCACCTCAATAGAAGAAAAACTTGGTCAGTTAGCCAAGGAATTTAACGAAGCCGCCGAAAAACTTCAAGCGCCAGAAAGCCAACCAACTTCTCCAAAAACCCCCGAACTACAATCCTCTGACGAGACGAACAAACCATCACCCAAGCAGCGCCGTAGAGGTAGTATGTTTGGTAGTGAATTAACACTGGATGATTGAGTTGATTTAATGGGCTTATTCGACAGATTCAAGAAACGATTGTCTGAGGTAGTCGACGATGTCGATACCGATGCCATTTCCGCAGAAGGAGACTCCAATGAGGCTCTAGATGTATTGGAACAAATTAAACCAACAACTAATCTTGAGCAGCCGGCCCCAACCGAAGAAACAGAGACTTCAAAACCGATAACCGATGAGGACGATTGGGAAATCTTAGATGATGAAATAGATGCTAATTCTATCGAGGGCCAGGATGAGGATTGGGAAGACTTCGACGACGATGAAGAGTTTATCCCGCGCCAACTTTCCAGGAAAGAAAAGAAACGTCAACAAAAAGAACAAAAACGCATCGATAAGACAAAAAAGGCATACGAGAAGTCTATGAAAAAGCGAGGGGCCTCTGAAGTTGCTCGTCCAAAAGGTTCGAAAGTTGACTTGTCTATGATGAGAACTACTACTGGAAGAAAGCTGGTTGAAGTCGCTCAAGACCCAAAAGGCTCGACTAAGTCGGCTGAAATAGCAACAGAAGCAGGCTCAACAATCAAAGTTGATCTTGGTGGCGGAGTTGTAGAACAAGGCGGTCGAGTAATCAAACCAAGTATTGCCTTGGATAATATGCTAGAAGAATTAGAATGGGTCTTACTAGAATCAGATATTTCTAGCGACGCAGTAACGGCAGTAATCAATGCATTAAAGGTCAATTTAATCGGTTCTAGGCTCAGGAAGGGTGCAGATTTATCCAAGGTTGTAGAGGCGGCATTGAAGCGTTCTTTGAAAGGTCTCCTTGCAGCAGGCTATTGGGATTTTGATGCTTCAGTCAGTTCTTTTATTGAGTCGGGCGACACCCCGGTAGTGATTATGTTGGTTGGGGTAAACGGTACAGGAAAAACCACTACTGCAGCAAAAATAGCTAAACGCTTACAAAATAACAATCTCACAGTTATTGCGGCTGCAGGCGATACCTTCAGAGCGGGGGCAATCCAGCAATTAGAGGCGCATTGCGAGAACTTAGGAATTAGATGTGTATCCACTCAACGCGGTGGTGATACTGCTGCAGTTGCTAGAGATGCCATCGAATCTGCCCAAGCGCGTGGTATTGATGTAGTGCTGGTTGATACAGCAGGACGAATGCAGAATAAAACTAATCTGATGAACGAATTGAACAAAGTCCGCCGTGTCGCAAACCCACATTTGACGTTATTTGTCGGTGATTCTCTTGCCGGCAATGATGCAGTAGACCAAGCAAGAATGTTCCAAGAGATTATGAAATTCGATGGAGCTGTGCTAACTAAATTAGACACTGATGCTAAAGGTGGTGCCGGTTTATCAATTGCATTTGCTACTGGAAGACCAATAGTTTTCGCCGGTACAGGGCAAGGGTATGATGACTTGACGCAGTTTGATCCAGACTGGTTATTAAACCAATTATTTGAATGATTATAGAGGGCGTTATTATGTCAGAAGTATTTTCCGATGAAGACACAACAAGACTGTTTCAATTAGTGCATATGTTTCAACGCAGTGCTTTGTTACACATGGGATATATTCCAGATCAAAACGGCAACAAATATTACGATCTTGCTGAAGCCAAAGAAGCAATAGATTTGCTGACTATGTTGCAGAATAAAACCAAAGGCAATCTAATCGATCGAGAAACACGATTGCTACGCAGTGTCATTAGCGAGTTACAATTACAATTTACCAGAGCACCGACACTACACCGCCAAACCAAGGACGAAGAAGGCCAATCAGCAACAATTCGTGAAACATTTGCTAACCCACAAGCAGGTCCGATTGAGGAATTATCTTCGGATAATGAAGAAGAATGACGCCAATCTTCCGGTTGTTTGATGAGTTAGTTCATGTTCGCTAGGATAGATTGACATGGCTTATGTCTCCAATACTCATGACGAAGCGGCCCCAACAGTCCTTATTGTTGAGTCAAACGTAATGTCCGTTCAGCGACTTACTACTATCTTCAAAATCAAGGATTTTAATATCGAGATATGTGAAGACGGCGATAAAGCAGTTGACGAATATATTCGCTTGGACCCAGAGTTAGTGGTCATCTCACTAGATATCCCATCGCTTGATGGTCACTTGGCTGCACTTGAAATGAGAGAACACGGAGGTGAGGCAAGAATCATGTTTGTTGCGCCAAGACGCCTAGCAAAACTAGCAGCCGATGCACAATTTTCCGCAGGAGCAGTAGCATGGTTGCAAAAACCAATCACTTCGACAGTCCTTGACGAGCAATGGGATACCATACTTGGCCCGATACCAGAAGCACCAGGTTTAGAGGATTTAGATGAATTATATCCAATTGATCGAATAAAACCCGAACAAGATGACGGCCCAATTCCCCTGCCAGCACTCCCAGGCATGCCCCTGCCAGGACTACCTGCGCCCGAGGCAATAATTTCTCTTCCACCCCTTGAGGACGAGCCTAGCATCTTAATTGCTCAACCAGTAAAGAAGCCTAGTGCAATGAAATATATTGTGCTATTTTTGTTTCTAATCGCTGGCGGTGCAGGCTATTATGCCTATTCAAACAATTTGATTTGAGTGATTCGGAACNGCAACTAACGTAGCATTTTCCGTAACTGTTGTGCCCATTGGTGCAGATACTACTTGCGTAACCGTGACACTTGAATCAGTTAGTAGACCGTCATCACAATTTTCAAGCCGTTCATTGAGCAATCGGCCTTTGTTCCACGAATTGTACAATAACCAAGCAGGTAGCGATAAACAAACTAAGGCAATAAACCAAAGAAACACTGTTAACAAAACAATCACCTTTCTAGTAATGCTTTCCATGAAGCCTCAGCGTACTGTTTAGCCATAGCAGCAGGATTGTCAGACTGATGTATTCCAGATCCAACAATGATACAATCAGAACCAGCAAGTACAGCTTCACGAGGGCCGCCATAGCGTTGCCCCAATTCACCCTCACCAGTTGCTAGGTTCACCCCGGGGGTCCAAATCATCTTACTATTCCCAACCTTGCTTCTTAAATCCGCTAGTTCTTCAGGCCTAGAACCATTACCAATGAAGCCTAGAACTCCGGCGCTAACTACTCCTTTAGCCACTACAGAATCACAATAATCAACACTTAGTAAATTACCTCGACTAGACATTTGCGCAAGTAACAAAACCCCACCTTGGCGACCAACATCTTGCCAGGCAGCTTGCAGGCCATCGACAATATCCGGGCCAGAAATAAGGTGGGCTGTTACGATGTTTGACCAAGAACGAATGTCGTATATTCCGGCCATTTGTGATCGGCTAATTTTACCAATGTCAGCAAATTTACGATCTTCAAAAATCAATAAATTGTACTGTTCAGCAGTGGCACAGAATTTAGACCACCCTTCTGTCGACCAATCATCTATCAAGTCAACATGCGTTTTGAGAGCGGCAATATGTGGCCCAACTTGCTCGAGCAGTTCAAACAGGCCAGACATGGTGTTTCTATCTGCTGCCAGACAGACCAAACTTTGTTTTTCACAGGCAACAGTCATGTATCGTTTAGCCATGGCAAGACTGCTTTCATGCCAACGATTACCCCACACATCTTCCGGTTGCATGTTACCATCCAAGCAGTGATATAACTCATAACTTGCGGATAATTGAATTAAATTATCATCATCAAGTTATTGAAAGGGAACCATAACCGATAACCATGCGTCAGGCAGTGTTATTGGCCCTCATGTGCTTGATGCTACCACTGTCAGGCTGCTTTTCACCAGGCAACGATTCAGCAGAAAACGGTACAGAGTCGATTTATCCTGATATTTATGATAGATACGAATTACAGTGGGATTGGGATGGTAGTTATGCTATGGTACTAGAGCCCGGGCCCCACGAATCACTTGATGTTCAAGAGGCAACAATCACCGTTGATACCACTGGTACTTGGGTTGGTGGACCAAATAGCGCAGATGTACACTTGTCATATTGGCTGCCTTCTAATACAGAAGCAGGCGACAAAGTTCCAGTGATTGCTGTAATCTCTCCTTACTTCTCTTATGGCCAGCCAGGTGACGAATCTAATCCAACAAATATTGTCGCAGCCGGCCGAGGGGAATTCATTTTTGACAATTTTATCCCACACGGATATGCCTTAGCACAAGTAGCGGTATTTGCTACAGAAGAGAGCAGTGGTTGCTTTGACTACCGTGGCGACGGTGAAGGATTAGGAATACATTCTGCAGTTGAGTGGCTTGGCACACAAAATTGGAGTAATGGGAATGTCGCAATTTACGGCAAGTCATACGAAGGTGCCACCGCTTGGGAGGCAGCAGCCCAAGGCAGTGAACACCTAAAGACAATAGTGCCCATTTCTGGCACCACAGCACTTGGTCCATTGTTGTACAAAAACGGTAGCGCTGAAGCCCGGTCACAAATTATGCATTCAAATTACGGCAGCAGCATTCTTGACTATGATGATGATGATTTAGATAACATGTGTGCTGATGTTGTTGAAGGATTCCTCGCTGGCCCTACCAGATATGGTTTAGGTGAAATGGACCCTTACATGGATAACTACTATGACGAAAGGAGCCATATCGACAAGGCATTGGGTAAGTATAACGGCAGTATTTATTGGGTTCAAGGCATGCAAGATTGGAATGTCGATCCACACCAAGTATTTGGCGGGCCCCCCTGGAACTAATTGGTATCAAGCGTACATTGATGCGGGTTACGAAGTCGCAGGAATGTTAGGTCAGTGGGAGCATAATTACCCCGATCAGTGGAGTAAACATAACGCTCAAGATTCAGGGTATGGCGGTGAAGCGATTCACAATATGACTCGTTGGGATTGGGGACAAGATTTGTTTGAATGGATGGAGTATTATCTCAAAGACATCGGCCCTAAACCAGACCTGCATGCTCAGATACAACGCAATGACGGCGAGTGGAGAATCGAAGAGACATGGCCGCCACAAGACGCTGAACGCATCCAACTTGATATGTCACAATGCCAATCTTCTGGGGCATTTACAGGAACCGGTGGCTTAGTTCTTGGTGGCGAATCCACAGTTACCACAACTTGCCCCCCAATGTCCGAAAATAATGACACACACATATCCGGCCTAGCCACATTCCACCTAACAGTTGTACCATCTTTTGATGGCGGCCAAGTATTTATCGAAATGCAAGATTCTGAAACAGGTATTAGGCTAGGACACGCAACCATGGATGTCCGTTACCATGCCGGTGGTTATGATGCACAAACTGTGCTGCCAGGCCAGACAATAACCATGCTAATGGAATTTCAAGGGATAGACGTATTGCTTCCAGCAGGACACGGAATCACCTTCATTCTATCAGAATCGGGAGAGGATTATCTTCCCCCCGCCTGCACCCCTGCTTGTTCTATGCACATAATCCCAAGCGTATCGACAGTTGAAATGCCAGTAATTTACCGGGACAGTGGTAATGTTTTGATTACCCCACAAGGCGAAACAGCCGCTAACAACCAATAATCAACCAATACTGTTCAGCCGCAAAGCATGGACNAGNTCCATNCTAGTTACTAACCCCGCTAGAATATCTCCTTCTACTACTAGTAAAACTTCAACTTCAGTAAGCCTTCTTCGTGCNTCGATTACCGATAAACCAATATCAACAATAGTAGGNCCAGGGTGCATCACCTGCCCGACTAAACCATTCCTATGAGCGCCTTTTTGCAAGATACTTTCTTCGGAAACAATTCCCAAAATTTCCCCATCTTCCGACAAGACCGGCAGTTGGCTAATTCCGTCCTTGACCATATTATCAATTGCAGTTTGAATTGTGTCATTGAATCTTAATGCCGCTACATCAGTGACCATTACATCTCGAACAGTGTGCAATTTTTCTGGACTTTCAAATCGTGATAATGCTTCAACAAGCTTACGTAGAGTCGATGAACGAGGATCAACTGCTTCATTCTCTACTTTAGCAATTATCGATTGAGCAACACCGCTTAATTCGGCGAGCCTCGCNTGAGTCATAGATAGGGACTTNCGCCATCTGCGNATGTGNCTCCCNGTTGGGACTTCCATNACTTNAACCTCGAAACAATCNTGTTGAANGATTCACTNAATGCNANGATTTCGCTTTTGAAATCTCTACCCGGCATAGCAGGCAACTCAATCGTTCGACCATCTTCTAAGATTTGATTTACCGTACTTAGTACCATGCCACCACTCATCATCCACAATTGAATAAATGAGCGCATTTCTGGTGTATTCTCAATAGTCATCACATTATCATCCATNACTAAACCATTCCTAGACAGAGCATAGATGTTTGGTCGGCTAAGTAAAGTCTCGTTCAAACTACCAAATTAGCAACATTGTTCAAACGCACAAATCGTAAACTTTCTGCGCGCAAATGAATATATGCAAAGCAAAAAATAAACTTGAAATAAAGCATTTGCACACTTTATATGATAATTAATGATGATAACACACAAACTTTAGCCAATTAAATGNGCGTATGGTTAATATACCGCCCATTCTANGAGGGAATCGATACCTATGATGGATAAAGCAAAGTTAGAGTACATTTGGCTAGATGGATATGAACCAACCCAGAATATGCGCAGTAAAACAATGGTGCGCAGCGATTTTGGCGGAACAATAGAAGAATGTCCAATATGGATGTTTGACGGATCCTCTACACGACAAGCAGAAGGCGGAGATTCAGATTGCTTACTAAAACCAGTGTCAATTTTTCCAGACCCACAACGCGTAAACGGCTACCTTGTAATGTGTGAAGTAATGAATCCTGATGGAACACCACACCCCTCTAACGGCCGAGCAACAATTGATGATGATGATAACGATTTTTGGTTCGGTTATGAGCAAGAATATTTCATTATGGACGTTGAAACNCAACTCCCTCTAGGGTTCCCAGTTGGCGGCTATCCCGGGCCTCAAGGGCTGTATTATTGTTCAGTAGGCGGGAAAAACACCCACGGCCGCGCGCTAGTTGAAGAGCATGCAGATTTGTGCTTAGAAGCCGGTATTAANTTTGAAGGCATTAACCAAGAAGTAGCTTGCGGACAATGGGAATTCCAAGTTTTTGCCAAAGGCGCAAAACGCGCTGGAGATGAGTTATGGGTTTCCCGTTATCTATTAGACCGTTTAACAGAAAGTTATGGTTACTATATTGAATACCACCCNAAACCAGTCAAGGGCGATTGGAATGGTTCAGGAATGCACGCAAATTTCTCCAATGGAGCTATGCGTGATGTTGGTGGCAAGGAATTATTCGATACTATTTGCGAGGCCTTTGGTAAGAATATCAAGAAGCACATGGATGTTTATGGCGCCCACAACGAAGAGCGGTTGACGGGATTGCATGAAACCCAATCTATCGACCAATTCTCATATGGGGTATCTGACAGAGGGGCTTCGATTAGAGTGCCAGCATCTGTACCAACCGATGGGTGGGTCGGCCGACTTGAAGACCGTCGTCCAGCATCTAATGGNGACCCATACAAGATTGGTGCGGTAATCATCTCTACCACTAAGTCAGCATTGTGAAATAGCTAAATCACGGCAACAACCGATAGTAGTTGTCTGCCTTGCAGGTTTTATACACCATCTAACTGCGATATCTATGAGCGCGACTAAGAAAACAGCAGCATTTTTGATATTGCTTTTATTCACATTTAGCACACCAGGCTGTTTAGAAGATTTGGTAGACGAAGTAGAAATGTACCAAGGAGAAACTAGTACAGTGACCATGGAAATAGTCCACGCAGAATCTGCCGCTAATGCAACTATGAATTACACGATTGAAATCGAATTATATCATGACGCTGCACCAAATCATGCTGATAGTTTTCGCAAGCATGCTCAACAAGGTAATTATGATAACGTGACATTCCACCGAGTTATCGACGACTTTATGATTCAAGGTGGCGATTTCCAAAACAATGACGGCTCTGGAGGACATGCGGCTCAATGGTATGGTTATTGTAATGGTTCTGAGACAACCGAAGAATGTTCAAGTCCCAGCAGTTACACATTACCCGATGAAGCAGATAATGGCCTTCTACATCTGCCTTGCATGTTATCCATGGCCAAGACTAGCCAACCAAATACTGGGGGCTCACAATTTTTCATTATGCCCGGCGACATAACGCAACACACTTGGTTAGATGGGGTTCACACAATATTTGGCAAAGTCACATCCGGCTGCGAATACGTGACAACACTATCCGAAGTGGCAACAGATGGTAATGATCGACCAGTAGTGCCAGTAATCATTGTCAGTGCTACTGCTTCAGAGTAATGAGATAAGAGGCACATTCACCAACCCAGTCAACCCATTACTGGATTGACGATACTTTTCAATGAAACTAATCAGAAGAAAATACCCAGAGGGAATGAGTTTCCCCGTCGAGTTTGGTCTCACCAGCCTTGGCCACGAATGGAGATTTGATTAGCGCACGCTGAATGATATGGGCTTTTACCTCACGTCCAGCATCATTCAGTGCAGTAACGATTTGTCGTATGCTAGCAGGACCATTATTGCGTAACCAAGCGACTATCCATTCAGCTTGCTGATGGTTGCGACGACGCTCTTCACTCCATCGTCTGCCCATGGCGGCTTGTCGACAAACATCTGTTTAAACCCAAGCCGAATTAACAAACGGTATGCCTGAAGGGCCAGAAATACATCGAGCAGCCAATCGTATCGCTAAAGCGCTAGTTGGCAAGACGCTGACAGATGTCGAATTTCATTACAAAACAGTAGAAGGATCTGAACATCTCTTTGTTGACAAAGAAGTAGAATATGTCAAAGCCCGTTCCAAGGGTTTACTGATTTCAGTAGGAGATTACGTCATGTATAGCCATAATCAACTCTATGGGCGCTGGACAGTTAACCGTTCGACGACCAAACCTAAGCCAACCAATCGTTCTTTGAGAGTTTTATTTGGCAATGAAAAAAATACCGCAAGACTTTGGTCAGCAACCGATATCGAAATTCTTGAACCATGGGAGTTACCAGGCCACCCATATCTTGCTAAACTAGGTCCTGATGTGGCAGACTTAGCAGTCCAGTATGATGACGTATTGGCTCAAGTCTCAAATCCAAAGTTTGCTCGAAGACAACTTAGCGGCTTAATGCTTGATCAAGGATTTCTAGCCGGAGTCGGCAATTATTTGCGTAGCGAGATATTGTTTGATGCCGGCATAAGTCCGTATCGTAAAACAGGGTCACTATCTAACACCGAGCAAAAAGAATTGGCTAAGTCTGCCATTAACATCACCTCAACAGCATATCACGAGAAAGGGGTGACAGTCCCTCAAGAGTTATACAAAGTTCTCAGAGACAACGGCCAAACAAGACGCCAAGCTCGCCACTATGTGTTTACCCGGGATGGTTTAGAATGCCATAATTGCCAGTCATTAATCGTCCACACACGATTATCAGGGCGTCGTTTAGACTACTGTCCAATTTGTCAAAAATAGCCTTACTATGTCCATTTTGGTGCAGGAGGCAGGATTTGAACCTGCGAACCGTTACGGACTGGGACCTCATCCCAGCGCCTTTGACCAAGCTGGGCGACTCCTGCAATATGCTTCGCTAATTAAGCGGATATATCAACACATCCGAGGACGTGTATCAGACTATTTTTATCTAGGTATTCAATCAAGGTCAGCGCCATTCATCAGCAGTGGTAGCGCAACTATAGCGCTACAACATACTCCTTGTATTACAGCTCCAATTATCCCAAATGCAGCCATCGCTTCTCCTAGACTTTCATCTAAGTCGCTTAATGCGGATGCAATTACTAATGAGACAACTAAGGTACTCATAACTTGCAGTCCAACCGCACCAAAGCCCCACCATACTCCAGACTTACGATACTGGAAAAGTAATATTCCTGCGTATACGAACAAACCATTACTGGCAACAGCGACTAACGTCAAAATATAGTAAAATGCAACAAATCCTCCACCAAGATCACCCAAATCGGCAGTGAAATTCAATCCGTTTACAACGACTCCAAGGCCACCCAGAAGAATTGCTATGATACCGAAGACTTTCGGCCCGCCACTCTTGTTCTGTACGATAATCACTTGTTGGCCCATGGCTCCGGCTGGGGCCACTTGGCCCATCATTTGTGCATC
>PBTA01000016.1 GCA_002726395.1 Methanobacteriota archaeon
CAGTACATGCTGGATCTATCTTCAAAATTCGTCTCTTGCTCGATTGAATCCCAATCGATTTCAGGTCGATCGTAGATAATCTCCTCACCACCATTAATATACAGTTGTCTTTGAGTAGCTGCAGCCCAATTCCACTCTTCAATAAGAGTTTTATCAGATTCGTTGTAATCTAAAATATCTATTGGAATTCTGCCATGTAGTTGTAGCGGGAAAGGTTGGCCTGTGAGTAGAGTTGTTAATGCTGCAAGGTCTCTTTGAACAATGTTTTGAGAGGCACTGGTAATTACATCTGGACCAGTAACAAATGCAGTTACATCTCTGGTCTTTTCTTCTGCCGAACCGTGAGTTCCTGTAGCAGTCATGCCATGGTCTGCAGTGATTATAACATTCCAACCAGAATCTATGTTATGCATGATTTCATTTACTTTAATGTCAATATCTAATAATTTATCTTTATACTCTTCAGATTCTATACCCCATGTATGACCAACCTTATCTGGTCCTGAAAAGTGTAAAGATACAACATCATGGGAATTGGTATCGATAATATTACTCATCAGTTCAAATGATTCTTGGTCACCTTCATAATAATCAGAATGTCCCTTGAAAGTGTCGGTAAAGTCAATATTATTCACATCTGCATACATGTTACCCATCACATAACTGCCAATCATGGCAACCTCATACTCAGGATCTTTCGCCGCCATAATCCATGGATCTTGCCCTCCGGGATGACCTAAATTGAAATTATTCAATCCATCTATTGGATCATTTGGAACGCCGGTCATTAGTTCTTTGATACATGTCGCAGACAGAGTTATTGAACCTGTCCTAACACTTAGAATAGAATAACGGTTCTTATCCGAATTTAATAGTGGCATCATTTCCTCATCGAGCATGGAATCCGAACCAACACCATCTAAAATTATTAACAAAAATCCATTCCCATCCACATTCAAATTATCTGGTTTTAGTATTACTCCTTCCGGCTGGTCACTTGTAGAGTAAACATTTGGAGCAATCAGCGAAGCAGGTATCGAAATTAATAATATGATTACCAATATGTGCCATTTTCTCAATTTCAATGTCAATTTTTGTAGATACATCAATTCACATCAACTTGTCAATTGGCATTACCAATCGTAATATCCTTCGTTAATTTGTACATTATAATTTGCTATGATTTCAATAGCAATTATCCGTCAACGAAATTTTTCCACCGCTTCATGTATTCAATGAAAACTGGACTTAGATCTACATTTGCTAAATGTTCAACTGTAAATGGCGGCATTTTAGGTTGGTACTTAGAGTCTTTCAATAAAGTTGGCCAATCTGGATGGGCGATTCCAACTCTGGCAACTCCAACTATATCGGCCCCTTCGTCTGACAACCACTGCGCATCTTTACCATCCCATACAGCTCCAGTTGAGATGAGTGGCATGCCTTTTGGGATGACTTGACTGAAGCGTTTGGTAAGCGAATTTTCATTGCCATCTCCGACTGGCTGGAACACATCCCAGCAAGAAATGTGGAGCATATCTATTTCCAATTCACAAATAATTTTGGCTAGTTCAAGACTATCCTCTAGGTAAATTCCGGCTTTTTCGATGATGGGAGAAATACGAACCGCAATGAGAAAATCTTCACCCACTGCGCTACGAACAGAACGAATTATCTCGCTCAAAAACCTACTTCTTCCGGCAATATCACCACCCCATTTATCGGTTCTACGATTAGTTTCCTGGCCTAAAAATTGGCAAATCAGGTAAGAATGAGCGCCATGTAATTCAACACCGTGAAACCCAGCTTTTTGACATCTTAAAGCAGCGTCAGTAAAAGATTGAATCATGGCATTAATTTCTAATTCAGTCATTGCCTTAGTGTAAACTCCATTCATTCCTGACTCAGTATTTTCACTTGCAGAAATTGGTCTAACACGATTTATTTTTTGCGGGGCTCTCATTCCACCATGAAACAACTGAACTAATGAAATAGTACCTGTTTGATTTAACATGGTAGCTAGTTTAGTCAAGCCTGGAATTTGGTTATCGCTCCAGACACCCATTTCACCTTCCCAGCCCTGACCTTCTTTGGTAACATTGGCTGCCGCAGTAGTAGTGATTCCAAATCCACCTTGACCTCTTCTAACTAGCCATTTTATTTCTTCAGCAGATAATGTCCCATCACTATTACTCTGCTTGTTAGTCATCGCCGCTAAAAGAGTTCGATTTTTGGCGGTAAAACCCCGACCTAAATTGATAGATTCAGTAACCTTCACAAAACTTCCACCGTAATTAGATTAAAGATTCTTAATTCTACTATTATCTACCAATTCATCCCAACTAGAATCAAACCCAATGTAATGAATCAGATACTTATCGCCTCTAATCTCACGAATTAATCCGTCCCACCAACTACCTCTCCATTCAATTTTTACTTGTTGTCCTGTAGTGTAGGTGGGTTTGTTAAACGGGTGGTCATTTGGTCTAATGTTCCAACCTGTTGGGCCAACCACATAGATTGTATTGTTAGTTTCCACCTTTGCAGTCGCTCTATTATCGTAAGTAATTTTTATTATTTTCGAACTTTTTACTTGTGTATCACCAAGTTTGGGGTGGCCGTAAACAAAACCGTTTACTGATTCATCTATTATTTTGGCATCTTGGATTATAACTTCTGGTTTAGCCTCAAATGGTTGAACCATTATTTTAGCTAAATCTTTGTAATTTATTTCAGAATCAAGTGAAATACCCATTTCGGTGAACAATTCTTTTGCTTCAGTAATATCAAGTGGATCGCCCATCTCAGTGAGTATTTTGAACAACATACTGGCATGGATTGTACCAGTATTACCCTCATCAAACACTTCGAACGAATGAATTAATTCTAGTTCTTCTTGAGAAATATGATCGACATAGGCCTGAATTACTTCTGAATCAGGTTGTTTGGCGATTCTTGATGGAGGAACTCCTGATTCAACATCGCCGTCATCAAAATGTATCATGTATGTGTGGTGTGGTTGAACTTCAGCGATTTTTCCTGGGAAAAATGTACCATAGTTCTTCCAATTTACTAGGACTCTATCCCCTTTGTTCAAAGCATCATCAGCGCGACGAATGTTGCTTGGCTCTTCGCCAATATCCAAATTTTGCTTTGATTCTATACCACTGGTTTTAGGAACATCAACATCATAACTTCCATCGCGATTAACCCTAGTTATTGTACACCTATCCAGCCAACGCTCATTAGTTGGACTGAAATATTCGACATGCATTCCAACCTCTAATTCTGTCTGAATTGGTGACTCTGTAATTTTCTCAATCTGTGAAGCTGTTTCATGTTTGTTAACCATTCCAAGGCGCTCTAAAGCAGTAATTACAGCAGTTGTTACCGCATCAACATCATTGTTAATTACCGTATTGTGAACAACGTCTCCACCAATTACCGAATCTTTTAGGTTCAAAATTTGATTACTTTTTGGCGGTGCAGGAATCCATTCTGAACCACTCCACATAAATTTACCATCTGGACTGTAAACTGGTTCAGACATGTACACACTAGAGTTAGGAGTGATAAAATTATTATTGAAATTAGTCTTCCGGCTTTTCTTCTAATTCTTGGGATTTTGTTGGGAATAACTTCTCTAACCATTTTGGTGACCACCAATTTGCTTTACCCATCAATCTCATGGTCGCTGGCACAACTAGCGCTCTGACAATTGTGGCATCAAGAAGAATTGCCAGTGCTAAACCAAATCCTATTTGCTTAAGGATTACCACCGAAGACAAACCGAATGCACTGAAGACTACTACCATAATTGCAGCCGCTCCGGTAATCAAGCGACCGGTTTTTTGCAGTCCATTGGCTACTGCGAGTGTATTGTCTCCAGTACGCTCCCATTCTTCATGTATTCTTGAAAGCATTAGGACTTCATAATCCATCGACAAACCAAAGACAATACAAAATAGAATAATTGGATTTGTCGTTTCTATCGGTTGAGGTGTAAAGTTCAGTAACTCTGCACCGTTGCCCCACTGGAATACAAACACCAACATACCAAATGATGCTGAAACAGATAATATATTCATTATAATTGCTTTAATTGGTATGATAACACTTCTAACTTGAATAAAAATTAGTATAACAGTGGCAATTAAAATAAATGCTAATGCAAGTGGTAGACTCTCAATTATGGCATCCAACACGTCTAAACTATAAGCAGCAAATCCTGCAACCATTAGAACTCCATCCTCGCCCGTGTTTAGTTCAGAGAGTAATTCTCCTCTTTCATTTCTGACATCTGAAACAAAGTCCCTGCTAGTCTCTCCGGTTATGGTACCTGTCAGAGAAAATATCACAGTAGTAATATTGTCAGAGATAAACTGCTCTCTAAGATATTCCCTGCTGGCAATCGTATCATTATCTAAAAATTCATCTGGAGTTTGCCAAAACTGAAGTACTTCTGATTCATTCATGCTTGCGCTAGGTAGAGCATATCCTGAAGCATTGATGACTCGATCATCGTCTAGGTAATCCTTCATCCAATGATGCATTGTGATTAGATTATTTTCTTCAAGCGGGTCTTCTCCATCAAAGTCGATAACTATCATAGCACGATTAACCGCACCATCCGGCCATTTTTCATCTATCAGTTCGAAGCCTATTCTAGTTTCGTCATCTGGAGGTAATGCGTCTCTTGAGGCAACAGAAAAATCGGCCTGTAAGAACGGCAATCCTGCGCCTAAAAGAATGACAAGGGTTGGAATTAAAACTGCCCATGGACGTTCCATTACGAAATTAGCAATTTTTGCCCAAGCACCATCTTCTTTCTCGTTTTCTATGCTAAAAGAGAATGGTATCTTCCCTTTGAAAACTCGGCGACCCATCAGAGCTAAGATTGCTGGCAAGACAATTACCGAGAATACCATTGCAATACTAACAGACAAAGTACCACCAATTCCTAAACTTGGCAGGCCAGTGTTTTCAAAAAATAGCATTCCCATCAGACCTATAGCAACTGTAATTCCCGAGAAAAATACTGCTTTACCCGCAGTAGCGACGGTAATAGCGGTGGATGTTTTTATGTCGCGACCGTTGTTTAATTCTTCTCTAAACCTATTTACCATGAAAAGAGAATAATCCACTGAGACCCCTATTCCAATAAGCGTTATGATATTCAATGCATACTGAGTCACATCTGTAGTATTGGATAACCAAATTGTAACTCCCATTGCTGAAATGACAGTTAAAACCGCAACCCCTATTGGTAAGAGTGCCGCAATAATTGTTCCAAAAACTATGCCTAAAATTATTAGAGACAAAGGTCCTGAAATCAGTTCGGCTTTAATCAGGTCATCTTGAATTCTAGAATCAAAAATTACATCGACTGCTAGGTCTCCTGTTCTCCAATAATCAAATTCAGAATCTACCTCGATGTCTTCCCAGTTTGCATCGTATATTTCTTTGGCTGCCTTCCTTTCCACAGAAATTTTGACCTTATTTTTTGCCCAAAAACCATCTTCGTCTTGATAGACAAATTTGTTGCGCTGTTCTCCAGATGTTTCCCAAGAATATTGAATGGTTACATCATCCATGGCATGAAACTCTGCTAATGCTGAAATAACCGCTTGCTGCCATACTTGAGAAGAGTCATCTAAAGTAGGGTGGTTGATTAGAAGAATGAAGTGTTCTGATTGATTACCTTCATCTTCAGAAGCAAAGGCACTCTTTCTTAGGTCACCTGCTTCTATTGACTCTAAGTCTCCTTCTCCCCACGATTCGGCCCAATTGGGTCCCATTGAAATTAGTGAGCCCAAAAGCATACATGTCAGTATACCGATAACTAGAACCTTCTTTTTGTGATCAAAAATGGATTCACCCAGTTTGTAAAAGACCCTACCTTCTAGCATCCTTGGGTCTGTTGACCAGTCCATGGCTCGGGGGGTTAGAATTCGGTATTTGAATTAATGTTTTACTAGGTGAGTTTTACAACAGTTGGAAACGAGGCTTGATAACTTATCACAACAGCGCACNNNCATGGAAAGAGCCTTAGTCGGTGGTGGATGTTTTTGGTGTACTGAAGGAGCCTACAAGAGAATGAAAGGGATAGTATCTGCTCTACCAGCATATGCTGGTGGTCCAGATAAAAATCCCAATTACAAATCTGTATGTTCAGGAAAGACAGGTCATGCAGAAATTGTCGAGATAATGTACGACCCAAGTATAATTGACTACTCTACAATCCTTGACATCTTCTTCACCGTTCACGACCCAACTCAACTGAATCGTCAAGGAAATGATATCGGCACACAATATAGGAGCTGCATAATGCCATTAGACGAAAACCAAAAAAATGCTGCAAAAAGCAAAATCGTCGAGATGCAGGATTATTTTGACAGAGAAATTGTCACTACAATAGAAGAACCGATAAATTTTGTAATTGCTGAAAAATATCATCATGATTATTATGAAAGAAACCCTGCTCAAGGATACTGCATGGCTGTAGTTGGCCCGAAAATAGCTAAGATTCGTCAAAAATTTGCTCACTTATACTAGAGTGAAATTCAATAGACGGTTGCTACACGCCTGTTCATGGTGAATAATGTACCCACCCCGCCAACACCGGTTAATGAACCAGTTTTAGGATATCTTCCTGGTAGTAAAGAACGTACTGAACTCAAGGCTGAATTGTCAAGACAATCCGCACAGGTTGTTGAAATACCATGTATCATAAATGGTGTAGAAGTCTATACTGACAATGTTGTTGAACAAGTTATGCCGCACAACCACAGCCACGTAATTGCTAGAGTTCATATGGCTGGAGAGAAGGAAGTTAAAGATGCTATAAATGCTGCATTAAATGCTCATGATTCATGGTCAACAATGCCATGGGAGGCAAGAGGGGCTATATTTCTGAAAGCAAGTGAGTTGCTAAGAGGCGAATATCGCGCTAAAATCAATGCAAGTACAATGATTAACCAATCAAAAACCTGCCACCAGGCGGAAATAGATTCAGCCTGTGAATTAATTGATTTTTGGCGATTTAATGTTCAATATGCCAGAGAAATATACGAAGACTTGCAACCTCCTGTATCCCCTTCCAGCATGTGGAATTCGAGTGAAGTAAGGCCTNTGGAAGGTTTTGTATTCTCAGTAACTCCATTTAATTTCAGTAGTATAGCAGCAAACCTGCCATCATCTACTGCAATCATGGGAAATACTGGAGTATGGAAACCAAGCAGAAATTCTTACCTGTCAAATTACTATCTGATGCAATTAATGATGGATGCTGGATTACCAGATGGGGTAATAAATTTCATACCTGGAAAAGCAAGCATGGTGGGCGACACTTGTTTATCCCATCCAATGCTGGCGGGAATCCACTTCACNGGCTCAACATCAGTGTTTAGGCAGATGTGGAAAGATGTTGCCAATAATCTAGAAAACTTGCGCTCTTATCCAAGAATAGTTGGTGAAACTGGGGGCAAAGATTTCATTGTAGCGCATCCAAAATGTGACAAAGAAGCATTAACGGTTGCTTTGATTAGAGGAGCATTTGAATTCCAAGGGCAGAAATGCAGTGCCGCTAGTAGAGCATACATTCCTGAGTCAGTCTGGGATTCAATAAAGGANAATTATGTTGAACAAGTCGGTAAAATAACTGTTGGAGATCCCAAAGACTTCTCCAACTTTATGTCTGCAGTCATAGACAAAAAATCCTTTGATAACATTGTTGGATACATAGAGCGAGCTAAACAAGATACCGGTTGCGAAGTAATTACTGGTGGCACATATGATGATTCAACAGGGTACTTCATTCGTCCAACAACCATAGTCTGTAATGACCCCCAGTATGAATCNATGGCAGAAGAAATATTTGGCCCTGTATTATCTATTCACGTCTACCCTGACCATGACTTTGAGAATATCTTGAAAGTTTGTGATTCAACTTCCCAATACGCACTCACAGGTTCTATTTTTGCGGCAAATCGTGAAGATGTACTCACTGCAATGTCTGCCTTGAGATATTCGTCTGGGAATTTCTATATCAACGACAAACCAACCGGTGCTGTTGTTGGTCAACAACCATTTGGCGGTGCAAGAGGTAGTGGTACTAATGACAAAGCTGGATCTCCGTTAAATCTACTAAGATGGGTAAGTCCAAGGTCAATCAAAGAGACATTTGCCCCCCCACATGAGTGGACCTATGGTTTCCTAAAAGAGTGAAGAGGTAGTTTTTTACTCTTATCCAAATTATTGACTGATTCAGTTAATACTCTAGGCTCTATGCCTTTGCTAACTAGAGAAATTAACCACCACCCAAAAGATAGAATTGGAGTAGATGTCAGCATCAATAAGCACAAAAATACCACAATGTTAGATTCGGATAAGTCCCAAGACCAAAATCCACATACAATCATTGCCAATATGAAAAATAATCTTGATGCTTCGCTTGGAGTAGACCATCCTCGATGATCTNATCTAGGCGCAAATAGGTATTCTTTAATCCCCATTATTNNAAACTTAATTGATTCAAGATAAAAAGACATGTTTTTTTCAATCAAAGCGATTAGTTCATGTCTTACAATAAACAGGGCGTACCCCGCAGTGATGAATGCTTTGGCCGACTGCTGATTTTTTCAGTGACGAGTGATGGGCGAACTGAGCGGGACAATACGATTTAATCGGGCCCTTATCCTTACTGTGAGAAATATGCAAGGAGTACCTCAAACTGGACTTTCTCCTGCACCAAATAATCTCTATCTATCACAGAAATCATCACCTTGGAAGACCATATTTTCAATGCTTATGTTGGTCATTGTAGTTTTTTTCTTCGTCCAAATTTTTGTTCTTGTAATATCCGGGTTTTTGGATAGTGACTTGGATGGTGACCTTGGCCCAATGGACCCAATGATGGTAATTTTTGGAACCCTGTGTTCNACACCTTTCTTACTGTTATTTTTAGTTATGAGAAAACCAAAACTGGCTCACGTTGTCAGACTAGAAACTAATGAGAACGGGAGTAATGCACACTACATCACGCCAGGGACATTGATTCAGACACCACAGCAGACTATTCTTCAACATCATCTTATTCACAATACTGCACCTCTTGAAATGCCTAAGTTTAGTCACCTGTGGATTATTTTCTTTATTGGCACCATTCTCTCAGCAATATTCATGGCTCCGTTATTGGTGTTAGGGTTAGAACCTGCTGCAATTTTATTATTCTTGATTATCGCTTTACCTGCTTGGATTATTGGATTTTCAACTCCGGTATTTGCTTGGTGGTCAACATCAAATGAGTATTTTGGACTTAGAACTACACGAAGACAAGGAGAATGGATGTTAATTGCCGGAATGTTATCGACACTTCCTGCTCTTGCGATAAATTCACTTATCTCACCGATAATCATCAACATGTTTGGATTATCTATTACTGACGAATATAGCCTAGGTTATGGAATGATTTTATTCCTTTCTGCACCGATTGGTGAAGAATTGTCTAAAGCCTGTGCTGTATTATTTCTAGCCAGATTTATTGATTCACCAAAACGAGGCTTTCAAATCGGTTTTTCTGTCGGCCTAGGTTTTGCTCTTCTTGAAAATATGATCTATATCTTAGGGGCAATATTTACNGGAGAGGGTGCTGCAATTAGTTTTGTTTTCACGGCGATTTTAAGAGCAATCGGGTCAATTCCTGGCCACGCAACGTGGACTGGTATCACAGGTTATGCTATTGGATGCTATGTTATCAATAACCGATGGAATAAAATGAGTTTAGGTGTTTTTGACAAATCAAAAAGTAACTTAGAGAGTCAATGGATTTTATTCAACAAAAAATCAGGCCAGCCAATGATTTCTTCAAAAAGTGAGATTGGAATAAAATCAATTCCTAAATGGCTTTCTGCTGGTCAAGACAAGATGATTACAATGACTGACAAACCAGTAAAAGCAATATTGATTGCAATAATATGCCATGCTTTATGGAATGGATCGTTATGGTTAACTAGCGTAATCTTGCAAGATTCTTCTCTCTTGATACAGATCATTGCTAATATTGTGACCATAATAACCTTGATTGTATTGTTATGGGTTATACTGCGAAGGTTGATTCCATACGCACTTGAGGAAGGAAATATCACTACAGAATAGGTCTTTTTCTGGCAATAATAGGGAAGTAAATTTAAACAAACTGTCACGCACAAGGTACGGGGATAACAATGGATTACCTAATTGAGGGGATAAATCAAGGTAACTTGTTTGTCACTTCAATGATAATGCTGGTGCTAGTTATTGCATCAACTAAGGCTCGGTTCTTAGATACCGCTGGAGTTGCGTCGGCAGTATTTGTTGGTTTACTAGTCGGTGTTTTAGGCCACTGGAGTTGGTTACTTATCCTGCTTTCTTTCTTGGTATTTTCTCACCTTGCCACAAAATGGAAGTTTGAGGAAAAAAAAGCCAAAAACATGTCTGAAAGTGATGATGGCCATCGTGGTTGGGTAAACGTATTTGCCAATGGTAGCATCCCTGCACTAATCGCAACTGGTGCTTTTTTNACAGACCAGTGGGAATATGGCATTTGGATGTTTGGCGCTGCAGTTTCAGTTGCTGCTGCTGATACATTTGCCAGTGAATTTGGCTGTCTTGATGAAAATGTAAGAATGATTACAACCCTCAACAAATGTGAACCTGGAGTTAATGGAGGATTTTCCAAGACTGGACAATTAGCTGCATTAATTGGTTCAGTAATCATCGCAGTCATGACCATGGGGGCATGGCTACTCATCAATCCAGATAAAAGTTTTAATTATGGATTTAACCTTAGTTTAGCGGTTGTCACAATAGGCTGGATTGGCTGCCAAATCGACAGTCTATTAGGAGCCTGGTTTGAAAATCGTGGACTCTTGACTAAAGGTGGTGTCAATGCTTTAGCGATTACATCAGGCATGCTAATTATGTTGGCTTGGCTTAGTTGGTTTTAGTCAATCAATAAGCCAATAGTTATTCAACTAATACTCTTTGGTTGATTCATGGGCAAGCGTATCATTAGCATTTTATTGCTAATTTTACTCATCGGGGTTATTGGCTCTAGCAGTGTTTCAGCCGATGATGATTCATACCAACCTGGCTACATAGACTGGGAAATCAATCCTGTTGAGCATTTGTTTGTTGAAGGTGAGTCCGAACAAACTGCGATACTTCAACGCGAAAAACCAGACCAAACAGAAGGCGGAATTAGTTTAGACCCATTATTTAATGGGGACATATTTTCAATCCAGAGCGAGCCAATTCAACACGGGTTTGCACAAACTGTGAAAATGAGTGTTTACTTCTCAGTCTATCTGGATGATAGTGTGGGCCCTCAAACATGTGTCAGACAACAAAGCACAAGTCTTGGTATATCTGACGCAAGTACCACTCTAACCTACACAGTATCTTTAGCCGGACAACAGATTTATCAAGAATCTGTAACTGAAATCGTCGATGAAATCGGTTCTTCATCAGCATTGAATTTTTCTGGACCAGTAAATGATGTCAACATTACTGCAAGCCCTGGAGATACTTTCCAATTAACGCTTTCAGGTGTTCATAATTGCCTAGGGTCTAGTGTAATGGTACAATGGGGTGGTGGCCCTGAGCCACAAAATTCTGGAGGTATTTTGATGGTGGGGCAATTATATCAACCAAAAATGAATATGGTTATTGACAATTCAAATATACCTCACATAGAATTAGACCCAATCCTACCTTGGGGAGTTGAAGACATAAAAGAAACTAAATGGGAAATCTGGGGACCACTTAGTCAATATGATCGTACATCGTTTGATAATGATGATATGATTGAAAACTCCGCTGGAAAATCTATGCTGGAAAGACAAATTACCGACAATAAATCTGTTCTAGTATGGTCTGGCAAAGAAAATCTAAACAGTGGAGAATATAATTTACAAATTTGTATAAAAACAGTTCACGGTGACTTAAACAGTGAGTGTCATGCTTTTGGAATCCTTAGATTTGAAGTAATAGACGAAGATAACGGATTTGCTAACGCTAAACTATTCTTGACTATTAGTACGGTATTTGCCCTACTGTTGTTTGTCGGTAACGCGTTTAACCAAGGACTCCTAATTCCTGCACCAATATTAGGAGCTCTTTTGGTAATGATGTTGTTATTTATTCCAACTGCATTTAGTCAAAATAATCTGGGAGCTGATGCTGCTATTTACGACAACACTAGAGTTTCCAACGCAGAATTGTATGATGAGAATGAAAACTCATACACAATTGATGAACTATTTGATGGTAAAGATGCCTTGGTAATCGGGATTGGTTTACCTGCCTCAGAAAATTTTATTGAACAAAGTAATCAATTCAACCGGACTTTAGAGAGTTATGGCGACGATGTAGCCATCATTCACATTATATCTGGAACTAATCCTTTAACCTCTGACTTAGTTCAAATGCGTGCTCAACTTAACACATCATGGCCTATTTTGTTAGACGCAAATGGACAATTTGCCTCGACCCTACCAAATGGCGTATCCGACTCTGTATTGGTCGTTGATAGGGCAATGCACGTAACGTTTAGTCAATCACCTGTTGCTTATTCAGATGATATTAGCGATGCCATTGAGGCAATCCCATCTGGAGGGGCCCAAAACCTCGCACCATATTTTGCGCTGCTAGTTGGCCCAGGACTATTCTTATTCTTCATAGCCCTACCAAGAGAAGGATGGACTCCCCCTGATGAACCAGTACCTCCCGGTTCGCTATGGGCTTCTATTATCGGCGCTGGTGCAGCTGGAATCTTACTAGTGAACCTACCTACATTAATCGCTACAATCTTGCCAATTGGGACAGGATTACTGTTTTATTTAGATATCTTGATGATGTTCTGGTTTGTTGAAATGGCATTCTTCACCGCCAAGAACGGCAAACCGTATGAAGCCGCATTATTGGCTGGATTTATTCATCGCCTATATCCTAAACACTTCCAAGATTGGCGACCTCTAGAGGATATGGAAAGAGATGTTTTGCTGGGTATTTGGTTCGGCTGGTTTGGAATTCTAGCCTTTCCTGCGTTATTCCCTCAAGCAATTGGTGCAGCAATGCTTAGTGGTTTTGCCGGGATTGTACGATCGGTTTTATCATTGATACTAATTCTTCTAATGGGGGGATTAGCCATATTATCACTTAGGATTATTGCGGCAGTTGGCGGACCAATCTCAAGATTGTTTGGCAGGTTTGGTGCTGAATCATTTACTCAATTTGTTGGTTGGTGTATTCTACCATTGGCAATATGGGTTACTATCAATTCGATTTTAACCAGCATTAACGTTGGACTATTATGAATAGATTGACATTGGTTGACTTTGGTTAACCTAGTTCATGATTGAGTCTACAAGCAGATGGAGCGTCACCAGAAGGAAAGTTTTCACTAATTGTGCTCGAAGGTACGCAATAAAATATATTGACAATAATTATTCTAATTTTAAACAAAATAAAACGAATTATCACTCACCTTGGGATCTGATGATAAAAACCTCCAGATGTATATTTTTCCAATTATTAGCAGATTTACATAGGGGAGTTAATTGGAGTGAAAAACTAATCCAATCGAGAATTAGATTTGAATTGACTAGCCAATTAACATCCTTTGGTTTGACCAATAAGATAATTTCAAACAAAACCAAGAGTCAGTTAATTTCATCCGCATTTATCCGAATTAAAAAAATACTAAAGCATTCAATTATCACTAGAATCCTTGACGGTTCTATCAAAGAATGGAGCTTCCATGAACGCATTAACCCAGTAACTTTTGGGCACATAAACGCCTATTGCTCTCCAGACTTAGTTTATCGAACCAAATCAAAATGGCATTTAGTTAGACTTACTTTTCAATCTGAAAGAATCCAGCCATATGTTGAATTAGAATTATGTTCAATGTTATTATGGTCAAAATATAATCAATATTTGCCAAATATACAAGAGAAATTTGCTCTACATGGTCTATTTTATAGTGATGGCAAATGGAGAAATTATTCAATTATACCGAGTCAAAGAATGTTACAAGAATCAAAGCAATTATTGGAAAAGGATGTTCATAATATGAACTTACTACAAATTGAATTTATGAAAAACCTGAACCCAAATAAATTACCATTAGCAACCTCACCCAAGTATTGTGTTCGTTGTCCGTATAAATTAACATGTCCAAAATTTAGTTTTTCAAAAAAGATATAGGTTTTATTTTAGAAGAGTATATAAAACCATGGTAAATGTAGCCGTCGAACTTAATAGCATTGTTTTTTTGGAATCAAACATGTCGTTGACACCTACTGATTATGACTTCGGAATTCCGTCGAATTATGCCTTTGCNCAAAAAATAACATGCAAGAGTGATGAAACCAGAAAAATGTTTGTTGAAGGATGGGGTCATATGCTCAATTACAATCATGAACAAGCAATCGCCTGTTTCTCAAATTGTACTGTACTTGAACCAGATTGCGCAATGGCTTGGTGGGGTATTTCCTACTGTGTTTCTTCTAATTACAACTGGGCACCTGGATTAGGGTCTGGTCACGATTCAATTCAACAAGCATTATCTGTAATGGATGGATGTTCAGAATTAGAACAAGACTTAATCAAAGCACTATCAACTCGTCACTCAGCTGAAGCTCGAGATGCTGCAGACCCTACAGTACTCAATATGGGCAACAGCCCAGAATTGAACGTAGCATTTGCAGAAGCAATGGCGCCATTGTATGAAAAGTACAGCGGCGATTTAGATGTAACTGCTATCTATGTAGAGGGTTTGATGAATCTAAAAGCTTGGCAACTATGGGATAAAAACACCACCACTGGAGAAATAACTCCTGCAGATGATAATACTCTACTATTGGTGAAAATCATGGAAGATGCATTTGGAAGTAGCGAAGAAGCCAAACAACATATTGCTCTTTGTCATCTTTATTGCCACGCACTTGAATTGTCTCCTTTCCCTGAAAAGGCACTTCCAGCTGCCGACGTATTGCGTACTGCAATGCCAGGTTTGGGCCACTTAGTCCACATGCCTTCACACATTGATGCGTGGGTTGGACAATGGAAAGAGGCTGTAGAATGTAATATAGCAGCAGTTGAAGCNGATGACAGATATGTCGAACTTACTGGAAATGAATCCCAATTCTACAAATTTTATCGCATGCACAACCACCATTTTATTGTCTGGTGTGCTATGTTTGAAGGTCAGTATGAGACTGCTTTGAAATATGCTCGAAAAGCCGCAGCAACCTTGCCTGCTGGAGATGAAAATCATGGAGTTAATTTCATGCTTGCTGGAATAATCCCAATGGGTGCAATCTTCCTAGAATCATACGTCACTATGCCTTGGCACGTTATGATTAGATTCGGCAAGTGGGATGAAATTCTTGTTGAACCAATGCATTCAGACAAAGATGCATTCCCAGCAACTATCGCCACTCAACACTATGCTCGTGGTGTAGCATATGCCTCCAAAGGAATGGTTCCTGAAGCAGAAGCTGAACAAGTGTTATTCAATCAAGCATTAGAAAATCCAGCTCTTGCTGGCAGAGTTATGCACAATAATTTGATGTACCAAGATCCTGCTGAAGGACCTTCAATTCTAAATGTTAATTCGGCAATCTTAGAAGCTGAAATTGAATACAGAAGGCAATTCTTAGCAAAAGCAAATGGTCATTCTGCTGATTTCACAGCAGCATTTGACGAACTACGCAGAGGTGTAGATCTGTCACTAAACCTTGCTTACAATGAGCCATGGGGACAAATGCAGCCAGTCCGGCACATTCTTGGTGCACTACTATTCGAACAAGGTCACATTGAGGAAGCAGAGGAAGTTTACCGAGCTGACATNAAGTTGTGGAAAGATAACATGTGGGGATTATTGGGCCTAAAACTCTGTTTAGAAGCCCGTGGAGATGCTTCAGAAGAACTTGCAAAAGTTACTGCTCTGTTCAATGAGAGAAGTTCCCGTGCAGATATAATCCCAGCAAAGACTTGCTTCTGCGCCCAAGATGCCTTAGAGAAGTCCTGCTGTGACTGATTGCTGAGACACCATTAATCAAGATGTCAAATCATCCAACACGGAACTGATATCAGAAGCCTTGGTAACTCCGCTTGCCAGTAAGACTCCTTCTGCGCCTAGTTCAATTGCCTTCTTGACATCTGCACCGTTTTTTACACCTGCACCGCAAAGTACTCGGACATTAGGATTGGTCGATTTAACTGCTGCAACGGTGTCTGAAACAATGGATGGATCTGCTGATGTCACTGAAATATCTCCACCAATTAGTTCAGGAGGCTCTACGGCAATGAAAGTTGGACTTAGTTTAGCCAAAGCAATCGCTTCATCAACATCTGCAGCACATGCACAAATAGGAAAATTTTCCGGTAACATAGCCATCAATTCCTTGACATGTTCCAATGAAACTTTGTGCTCAGCATGATTGATTATTGTTCCAACTGCTCCACGGTGAATAGCCAAATCAGGCTCTAGCCAACCGGTGTGACTACCTTTTCCAACNGGGTCAAGATGTTGNGACCAAACCTCAAGTTTATCACAATTAGTNGAAATTGAAGACAAGTCAAATGCAGATACTACTGCGATCATGCGGTAATTTCGGTTNACAAACTGTTCCATTACTGTAGCAAGTTGCTCTGCAGATTCGCCGCATGCTGTTTGATATGTTTTGAAATTAACAACTATCAAGGGTTTGTCCATGAGTTTGGCAGGCCAACATTGCATTTGAGTTCTTCCACTCATAATGTGCAATTCACTGGTTTTCCCAAGTAGTATCAGTAATCGTAGTACCTGGTGGGATTACCGAATCATGACCAACAATAACATTTGTCAATCGACTATTTTCCCCAATGATACTATTGCGACCAATTAAGCTACCAGATATTTGACTCAATCTACCAATTTTGCTATTATCTAAGATAGTCGAGTGTGTTATTGAAGACTGTACGATTTCTACACCTGATGCAATCATTGAAGACATTATACTACTGTCAAGTGATGGATTTTTGGTGGAGTGACACCACGAATTTTCAACTCTAGTACCAGAAGTAAATCGTGATTCTTCCACACATTTTGATACCGCATCACACCAAGACTCTCTTGTCCCTGCATCGATAAAATAACCGTCAAATTTCATGCCATTTAGCATTCTTGTATCGGTTAGTTGTGGAAATACATCTCTTTCAAGCGAATGCCGACCTTGTGGCATAAAGTCAAAGATATCCTCCTCAAAAATATATGAGCCTGCGTTTATCAAATTAGAGAATACTTCTTCTGGTTTGGGTTTTTCCTTAAATTGGGTGATTTTTTCAGAATTGTCTAGTCCAACAATACCGAACCTCGTTGGATCTTCAACTTCCCAAAGACCTAGAGAGCCAATCCCGCCGTTTTTATTATGTAATTGTAGAAGTTTTCCGACATCAAGTGATGAAATTATATCCCCATTAAAACAAGCAAAGGTACCACTTACACTATCCTTACAGTTACCAAGAGCCCCACCAGTACCAAGTGGTTCTTTTTCATTAACAATATTAACGTCAAAGTCACATTCTATAGAATCAAAATACGATTTAATCAGGTCTACTTTATAGCCTCCTGCAACAATAACTTCATCGATTAAATTATTTGGAATTGTATAGATTACTTGCTCAAGTAAAGTTCTATCCAACATTGGTAGTAGTGGTTTAGGCATAGATTTAGTCAATGGACTTAACCTTGAGCCAATACCACCGGCTAAGATAACCACTTGCATGTTAACCGGTTTGTGGTTAAGTCTTTGAATCAATCCGTTGGTTAATCATCTTTTGATTCATTATTTGACNTATTATCATCTGGGGTTGAATAATCAATGCCACAACTGCGNCAAACTTGATTATCGTCCCAGTCACACTGTCTACGGCAACTCATGANATCATGCCTTCCATTTTACCGAGCAGCCAATTGATTCTGTTGCTTTAATTTCAGGCTCATCGCCTGCTAATACTGCATTAATGGCATCTAGTAAATCAGTTGATGTAACATCAGTTGGGTTCTTCGGAGAATCATCCATTCGCCCTTTNTACGTCAGTAATTTGTCTTTGTTGAAGAAGAAAAATTCTGGCGTTCTTTTTGCGCCATATTCTGTCGCAACTGATTGATCCTCATCATGCAAGTAAGGATATGGCATACCCTTATCNGCTCTCTTTACCATGTGTTCAAACGAGTCTGTTTCGTATACTGAAGAATCATTNGAGTTGATTCCAACAAATCCGATACCATTGTCAAAGCAGTATTTGGCTAATGAATTCATCCGCAAAACACTAGCTACTACATAGGGGCAATGATTACACTCAAACGCTACTATTAGGCCGTTTTCTTGGGCATATTTTACTGCGTTGACTTCATCTCCACCGATACTGTTGTTAGCATTTTTTAAGGTAAAGTCGACCAAACTATCTCCAACGCTCAGTGTCATNTTACCAAACGAAGAGTCATTCAATAAAGTACCTTGTATTCTATATCGGTCCNATATTTAGGCCAATCACTAAAACTAAACTAGAAAATAACACGATGAGAATATTATCATCTATAACGCCAAATTCATATCTCTCTACATAAGATGCTACTATCCCAGAAATTAGCCCCCACAACGGAATTTCTGGTTCTGCCAATTGTCCAAAGAAGTAACCCAACGGTAAGCACAACATTGCCATTCCAATATTTCCCCAAGCACTTTTTGTTCTTTTTTGGAACATTTTATTTCTTATAATTCCGGTGACTCCATCTCCAAAGGCCATGTAGAGTGCTGGTAGTATTGCTAACCAAGGCTCGTTACTATACTCCCAAATAGCATAAACTGAAATTCCCAACATCAAGGCAAAAGATGCATCATTCATATTTTGATCTGTTTGCATCCACCATAATCGTCGGTCAGTAAGATGGGTTAAAGCTAAGCCTAAACATCCCAATATCCCTCCAATCAAAACCCAAAATGGGTTNTCAAAGACCATTGGAGCGGCTATTATTGGCACACCGCCAGCCAGCATATGAGCAACTTTTCGGTTGTAATATACCGCAACCATGTGTTCTGAACCCTGCTTTCTAAGGTAGTGATAAAATGGTTTTATGCCAAATACAACTATGATCGACCACAATCCTAAAATGACAAACCAATAGAAGTCGTTGGACATAATTTAGCCTAACTGCCACAGTGTTTAGATATTCAGTTCAAGCAAAGTATTCAAAGACGGTCTTCGATTGGACAGATTTGGAGAGAGTCATGAATATCCATGAATATCAAGGAAAAGAATTGCTTAGGGCAAATGGTGTCCCTGTTCTAGATGGAGTACACTGCAAAACTGTTGAAGAAGCGTTAGATGCGTATGACTTACTAAATTCAAAAGTGGTTGCAGTTAAGTCACAAATTCATGCTGGAGGCAGAGGAAAAGGAACTCTTTACAATCCCAAAACAAGAGCTCATGTGATGGACGGCGGTGTGAAAATTGCCTTCTCTAGAGATGAAGTGAAATCATATTCCGAAAATATTCTTGGTAATATATTAGTTACAATTCAAACTGGAGATGAAGGTAAACTAGTCAGTAATTTGTACATCGAATCTGGGTGTGACATCGAACACGAATTCTATCTTGCCCTACTGGTTGACAGAGAAAACAAAGCTGTCATGATAATGGCATCAACTGAAGGTGGTATGAACATTGAAGATGTTGCACATGAAACACCAGAATTGATTCATAAAATAACTATTGACCCAAATTCGGGATTGATGGGTTTTCAAAATAGAGATTTGGGTATTGCTCTTGGACTAAGCGGTAAAGCCTTGAAATCATTCATGAAAATGTTGTCCAGCATGTACCAAATGTTTGTATTAAATGATTGCACAATGGTAGAGATTAATCCATTGGTCAAGACCAAGAACGATGAAATTGTCGCTCTTGATTCAAAAGTTTCCTTTGATGAAAATGCTGAATTCAGGCATAAGAATTGGGACTCATTACGTGATTTAAGCGAAGAGGAAGACGTTGAAGTT
The DNA here is from genome assembly GCA_002726395.1 of Methanobacteriota archaeon. GTDB lineage: Archaea > Thermoplasmatota > Poseidoniia > Poseidoniales > Poseidoniaceae > MGIIa-L1. The sequence continues at coordinate 20,088 of PBTA01000016.1, forward strand.
CGTGCTAAAGAATCTGGTCTGTCGTATGTGAAACTTGATGGAAATATCGGATGTTTGGTGAACGGTGCAGGATTAGCAATGGCCACAATGGACGTTATCAAATTGTATGGTGGTGAACCAGCAAACTTCCTTGACGTTGGTGGCGGTGCAAATGAAGAGCAAGTGAAAACTGCTTTCTCTATTATTCTTGAGGACCCAAATGTNAAAGGAATATTAGTCAATATATTTGGCGGAATCATGCGTTGTGACATTATTGCCCGTGGTGTTATTGCAGCAACTGAGGCTCTTTCGCTTGAAGTACCATTGGTAGTTCGACTCGCTGGAACAAATGTTGATGAAGGCAAGGCAATCTTATCNAAGTCTACTTTGAATATTCATCCGGCAGATGATTTAGCAGAAGGTGCACAAAAAATCGTCGCTCTTATCGGTGGAGGTGCACANTAATGCCAATATGGATAGAAGAGGATGCCAAAGTTTTGGTTCAAGGTATAACTGGTAAGCAAGGAATGTTCCATGCGGATAAAATGGTTGAATATGGTACTAATATTGTCGGTGGATGCACACCCGGAAAAGGNGGACAAACTGTTGAATTACAGGGAAGCAATTATCCGGTATGGAATTCAATGACTGAGGCAATAACTGCAACTGATGCTGATGCTACTGTCATCTATGTACCACCCCCCTTTGCTGGAGAGGCTATAATGGAGGCTGCAGACGCTTTTGACACTGTCAAAGGCGAAGGTGTAATCGTTTGTATAACCGAGGGTATCCCAACCCTTGACATGGTAAAAGCCGTAGCCTATGTTTACAATCGCCCNGGAGTTCGTCTAATCGGCCCTAACTGCCCAGGTATAATCACTCCGGGAGAGACTGGGGGAGCAAAAATAGGAATTATGCCCGGCCATATTCATGCCAAAGGCAGAATTGGTATTGTCTCTAAGTCTGGAACCTTAACTTACGAAGCGGTTGCTCAAACTATGAGTATCGGTGAAGGACAGTCTACCTGCATTGGAATTGGTGGNGANCCNNTNAATGGAACTGGGTTCATTGAATGCTTGGCTGCTTTTGAAGCAGATGAACAAACCGAAGCCATAGTAATGATTGGAGAAATTGGTGGCACTGCTGAAGAAGAGGCTGCTGCATGGGCTGCTGAAAATATGACCAAGCCAATTGTCGGTTTCGTCGCCGGTGCAACTGCCCCACCTGGTAAGAGAATGGGGCATGCTGGAGCAATTATTTCTGGCGGAAAAGGTACTGCTGAGGAAAAGTTTGCTGCCTTTGAAGCAGCAGGTATTGCTTGTGCCAAGGACCCTTCAGAACTAGGGAGTGTACTCCTAGAGTCGTTAAAGAAAGCTGGCCTAAGGTGAGAATTAGTAATGAAAGATTTTGATTTTAATCAATATTATCAAAATCATGAAGTTGACTTTAATTGGCTAGAAAAGCCTAGTCAGCACGAATTTCGCTGGCGCTGTGCTGATGGTAGTTGGCGAAAGTCAAAAAGGAGAGTCAGTTCAATTGAGACTTTC
>PBTA01000017.1 GCA_002726395.1 Methanobacteriota archaeon
CTAAGATATTCCTATATGACGCGTTTCAAGACTCTGTTGGGTGCAAGTGAACCCGTACATATCGTCCATTACTACTTCGCTCGTTCAGTCCACAAAGCAATGTATGCCTGTTTTATTCTACTCCCATTAACTGGCTTGATGATTGCTGGATTGTATAACCAAGGATACACCATAAATGCGACGCCTGATGAAGAGCAAACAGTGATGGATGTGGTGTTAGATTTACATGGATTAGTGGCTGAAATCAGTTACCTGCTGATTATACTTCATATTGGAGCAGCAATCTATTCCCGTATTAAAGGCGAAGGGGTTTGGTCATCGATGGTTCCTGTGCTAAAGGAAGACAAGCCAACAACTAACAAGACCATTAAGAAAATTGCCGCCTTCGAAGAAGGAATTTATGACAAGGTAGGAAGTTGGTTTACATCTAAAAACGAGGATTAGTTGTTAATTAATCGTCAAAGACTTCTACTTCTACCATTTTCTTAACAAATTCTGTCATCTTAGAATTGAACCTAGTCGCCCGAACAATGTGGTTGTCTATCCAGTGATAGTTGCCACCGCGTGGTTTGCCAAATAAACAGGTGTTCCACTTGAAACCGTGACTTGCAAGCCATTGTTCTGTAACCGCACGGTGTTCTTCTGCCCTCGCAGTAAAAAAGCAAATTTGATGTCCTTGGTCGTACCATTTGTTAATTTGTTCTACAACGCCATCATAGCATTCAGCGGTTGCCATCCGTTCTGGTTCTTCGTTAGGGATATCTTCACAAATAGTCCCATCTATATCAATCAGGAAATTCTTACAATCTTCAGGCAGTACTGGTGAAATAGCCATGCCGCGCTCATCTGTCTTAGTCACTAAATCTGTCACAAATAGCGGTTGTAAGCCCGGCTAATGAACAAATTGCTGATATTAATCGTGGTGATGAATGGTGGTTGCGCCACAAACGCGACACCAGACCTTAGTACCGTTTTTCTTAGGGGTGACTCCGGTGATGTCAATTTCTACCCCGCAAACGCAGTTTACTACTGTGCCCATGGACAATGGTAAACATAGGTGATTGATGAAGTGAACGCTTCTAAGGGAAGATTTGCCATGATTCTATNCGNATGAANATTTTACTAGCTGAAAAACCTTTGATTTCCTTACAAGTAAGAGATATTTCTTTGGCGNCGTGCTGGATTAGTTNCTTTTTGATTAATTTTCTGATACCATCTAAGTTTTGCCTTTCAACAATAGCCCAGCCACGAATTAAAGACATAGTCCCTTTACGCATCAAAGGGATTAGGTCACTAAGGTGCTCAATTGTATCATGAGGTAAATTGACCAGTAATAAATCTGTAGAGTCTGTGAGATTTTTGACACTGCGCCACTCTCTAGCATCCATGCACATTACTTGATTGTCAAAAACATAATTTGATTTGTTAACCAGCGACTCAAGATTATCTGTAAGAAGTTCCACAGCATCTGGATTTAGATCGCCGGCGAAGATTGCTTCAACTAATCCCTCAGTGGCAATTAAACTAGGTAATGCAGGGCCAACTCCAGCGTATGGGTCAGAAATAGCGATTGGCCGATTCAGTAAATTAACAAGTTGTTTTGCCGCAACAACGTTACCTTCTCTTTCGGTTGATAGTCTAGAGGAAAAGTATGCTTTAGCGGGATCTATGATGATGTTATGACCATTCTCTCTTACTTTTGTTAATGTTGAAAAATTATTATCTCTAGCCAATATNGGAGAAATGTCTCGAACGCGGAATTCGCCAGTTACTCCGTTATCCGCGCATATGATTCTAGCACTTGAAATCCTATCTAGCATAGCTCTAGCAATCTCATTTTGATACTGTTTGATTTCATCTTCTAAGCGGACAATCAGTACATCCCCGACCATTTCATATGANTGTGGCCAATATTGTTCGAATTGTTGATATAATTCTCGATCTAACAGGTCACTCCAATGTTTAATTTTGTTAACCTCTCTGGGCATTGTTACATGGGTTAACCCTGACCAAATCGGATCGTCTTCCTTTGGTGCATGTTCAGCAAGCGGCAAGCCTTTTCCNCCCGCTTCTATAGTAACGACGCCAAGGCCTGAAACCAACCAATTGTTGGTTTTCAGAACCTCCAACCAATGTTGAGTATCAACACTCGGCACTATCAAATGACGCATACGCTTCGCACTGTCCAAGCATCACTGAGGTTTGAGCATGGCGGATATCCAAGATAGCAATCAGAAAACAGGTTTACTCTTGATTGGGATTGGCCCTGGTGATGTCGCATTGGCTACCAGTGAAGCGCTTGATGCGGCAAAAGCGGCCGATTATCGGCGCTATGAAGCATATACTGCTTTGTGGCCAGAAAACCAATTAGCAAGTTTAGAAAAATCGGTTGGGAAAATTACCAGAGTCATGCGGCCGGAAGTTGAAAATCCAGAAGAATTGTTTGCTTTAGCACGAGATAACCTAGTTGCTTTGTTGATTGTTGGCGATCCATTACAAGCCACAACTCACATCGACTTACAGTTACAGGCCGAAGAATCTGGAATTTATTGTCGAGTAATACATGGAATATCGATCACTGGGCTAGTTACCGGAGCAATCGGTTTATCAAATTACAAGTTTGGCCGGCAAACTACCTTGACATATCCTTATTCTGGCTGGATTGCCACCTCCCCACTTGAGGTNATTGCACTCAATAGTGCACTAGGACATCATACTCTTGCGTTACTTGATTTAGACCCAACCGGCGCTGGAACAGGACAGCAAAAACCGATGATGCCAGGTGATGCTGTCGACTCAATCAAAGCGATGATTGACAAAGTAAACAATACAATAGATGAATTTCCGATAGAGTCTCCACAAGACACCATAAAACTACAATCGTTGAAACTTATGACTAGCGCTCCTCTATCTGAGGTTAAAGTCGTGCTGTGCAGTGATATGGGGACCAAACAGCAAAGCATCATATACACTAATTTAGCAGATTTAGCCAACGTTAAAGGTGGCGCGATGAATTGTTTGGTTTTCCCAGCAACTACGAGTGATGTTGAAGAGAAGGCCTTGCTTCGATGGATACAGGAGAGGTGAGAATGTGTCGGATGAAATACTGATTTTGTTGTCTTTTTTACTCTTCATGGGCATCTTTGCTGGTGTCGGACTAGCCTCCATGCGAGTGAAAGAAGATACTACTGACGATTATTTGGTTGCTGGAAGGGGAATGCATCCTGCACTTGCTGCACTCTCAGCTGTTAGTACTTGGAATTCAGGCTACATGTTTATTGGCTTTATTGGCTTCATTTTCATTAGTGGATATTCGGCATTGTGGATTGCTGTTGTCTCGACAATTGGTCAATTAGTGGCTTGGATTTGGTTGTACAAATATATTCAGAAAGAAGGGCAGGAAAGAAACTTGCGTTCTTTGTCTTCCCTCGTTTCAAGTAAATCCGGCGCTCCAGAAGCAAAAATCGCCGCAATACTCTCTGTATTTTTCTTATCAATATATGCTGCTGCACAATTAACTGCTGGCGGAGTGGCCCTAAAATCAATGCTTGGATGGTCAGAAATTACTGGAATTCTAATCGGATTTGTTCTGGTAGTTGCGTATTGTTATGCTGGCGGAATTCGTGCTTCTATTTGGACAGACGCTGCGCAATCTTGTGTCATGATTGTCGGCTCAACCATTCTTTGTTTGGTCGCGCTAGGCAAGGTAGGGGGATTGTCTGGACTGCATGGCACCTTGGCTGATATTGACCCAAACATGGTTAACATATTTCCTTCTGGGCTAAAGTTCGGTGTAACACTTTGGATAGCTGCGTTCTTCTTGGGCGGCTTAGGGGTTGCTGGCCAGCCACAAGTAGTATCTAGAATTATGACTCTCAACAGCGATAAAGACCGCAAGCAAGCCATGGTTTGGTTCTTCGTTTGGCAAACCCCATTCATCGCTTTGATGTTCTTTATCGGTCTTGCCTGTCGAGCAATATTCCCTGAGATGCTTGCCGAAGATGCCGAAACTGGCCTGCCAAGACTTGCTCAAAGCCTTAATCCAATTCTTGGCGGAGTTATCCTAGCGTCTATCTTTGCCGCAACAATGTCCACTGCCGACAGCCAGGTATTGGCCTGTACCGCAGCAATCACTGATGATGTTAAACCAGAATGGAATCAAGATCATGGTAAAACCAAAAAAGTAACTTTAGCAGTTGCGGCCTTCGCTACTAGTATCTCGCTAGTTGGNCAACAATTCCCTGGATTTGGTGATTCTGTATTCGCCTTGGTTGTCTTTGCAGTATACGGCCTAGGCGGCATATTTGTCCCACTGGTGTTGATTAGGATGATTGGTTATGAGCCAGATTCAAAACACACTATTTCGATGATGATTGCCGCACTTCTTGGAGTGTTGATTTGGACTGTTTTAGGTTACGGCGAATATATTTTCCCTTCCGTACCAGGAATGGGTGCAGCATTTGCTGTCCATCTTGGCTTTTGCTGGAAGCGGGATCTTTCTGAGGCAAATCCATTTGGCAGATACAATGTGCCAACTAGAAAAATATCGGCGATTAGTGCGGTTATTTTACTGGCGTTTGTTGGTGGGATGGAAGGTACATACCAGGTATTTGCCCCAACCTCATCAAGCATGTCGGATAAAGTTGGTTCTTANTCAGTAAGTGGGACCTATTCCTTCCACGAAATTATAGATGGTTCAGAATTCATTGAAGATGGTGAATCTATACCAATAGAGGCGAATTCAGAAGAATCTATCGATTCTCTAGATGGCCTCAATATTGTAGGAGTATTAATCACAATTGNCCACCAAGACGACGAAACCGTTACTGGTGCTGGATGTGCACTCGCTGACCCACCCCAAGATGATACTGTCGAGGCGTCCATTGGCTATTCAGATCTGTCAACTTCTGACTCAAGTACTGAAAGCTTTGATTTCCAATTAGATTGGCATAATTCGACTTTGATTGATACTACAGTTAGTAATATGACCAAATCAGAAATTCAAATGATGTTGGATGGCGGCGGATTAGGGTTAGGAGAGTATGAGTTAATTCTTGGCGTAACAGTACAAAATGGCGGCGGAGCTTTCTGTACAAGTGATGATACTGGTCAAGAGGTAGATTACAAAATTGAGCTCGTGTCGCTAGATTACACAATAACGGCTGTATAATTTAATTTTGTTTAAAGTTCAAATTTCATTCCTTGTTTGCCGATTTTCCAACCCATTTCAACAACTTGTGTGTATTCTTCGCCCCACTTATCGTAAACTGGGTTGGTGTGATTTAGATGAATGAAAATAACATCAGGGTCGCCTTGTCGCTTGAAGCCGAGTATGTCAAGTGTTTGAGTAATTGGTGGGTGGGGCACTTTGTCTTGGTTACGGCCGGCTAATTCATCAGCAGACCAAAATGTTCCATCAATTAGCGCGATGTCAATATTTAGTTGGCTAAACCATTCTCTAAGATCGTTGCATTGGTGTAACTCAAGAGTCTCTTGCCACGTATCATGGTCTGGAAGGTAGAGNAGAGCCTTGTTTGGGCCTTTGATTACAAAAGCATGCATATCAGAAAGTTCAGCACGGTGTGGAACAAGTATTGGGGTAATGGAAAACCCCTCTTGAGTTAATGCTGTTTTACTAACTATCTCTTTGACCGAAAATACTTCTTGGTCTAACATTAATTTCCATTGCGGGGTATTATTTAGAAGAGTATGCATAGATTTTGAAGTGTGTAATTTCAAACCCTTTGCGTTGATGGTTTCTCTACCGAACTGTCCCAACCCATCAACGTGGCCAAAGTGTGCATGAGTTAGCCAAATATGAGTCGGTAGTTTGCCATCCATAAACTGTAATTGGCATGCTAAGTTTCTTGTTACGTCGATAAGGTGAACTTCACTTTGTGACATTATTCCCAAGGATGTTGGATAACTTGTTTGGTCTGCTGAAAGGCCAGTACAACATGACNTATTGCANCCTGCTTGNGGNCTGCCGCCATCTTGAGCAATGCCTAGTAATATTGCTTCGACCATGTATGTCCCAAAACTTTCACCAAAATGAATCATGCCGTGGGAACAAATACTGTTGCTGCAGTAAACGAAGAACTCAAACCATACCTGCTATTGGAATAGATTAGGGGAGCACATGGCTAAACCAGCACAAGTTGAATTCCCCGGACAAAAACGGCAAAGGGTGCGCCTTCGGGGGACAAAGCACGCCAATGAAGCCACAGCAAAAAAGTTGAAAAAGGACTTGGGCCGGCTACTTGACAATCCATATTCACATCTGCCAGAGATGTTGTGGAAGGGTAAAATGCGCTGGGGCAGAACTGACCCGGTGACAAAAACTTTGAAAGAATTAGATAAAATAATCAAGAAAAAATATGATACTAAATGGCTATCAAAACGTATGATGGCTAAGCGAGGCGACCCGGTGGCAAAGGCATTTGCTGGATCTATACACGCTTGTCATGATGAAGATTTTACCACGGTGGGGAAATTCTCTTCTGCGTCTTTTGGCTCAGCATCCTTTGTTCGAAGAGGCGATGGAAAACAGGGCTATCTCGCTGGCCTGCAGAACTACTCTAATGTCACACTTAGGATGTTACCGTGGGAAGAGCACGCTAAGCGTGGTATGTACTTCTTCTCGTGGAAGGGCGGGTTTGTATGCACTGGTCCCGACCCGTCACCACCAGAAGAATGGATTGAAGATGTGATGTCAAGATCTCGTTTCAAATTCAAAAATGCTGAACGTGATGGTGCTAAAATATGGCTGACTGATGATGTTGAGTTGGACTCTGTATTATCAGATGATGTTGATGACGGTTACATCAAATTTACCTTCAAAAATGGTTCAATGGTCGTAATTGGTTTTGAATCATTGAAGGTTGGCGATAAGAAAGATACCTCGTTTATTCAACACTTGGCGTTGTCGATGCTGCCACCATTCTTACCCTCCATTGTCGATATTGATGCATATTGGAAACCTTCTGGTTGGCCTGGTGATACTGATTTGCCAAGTCAATCAAGTGAAGGAGTGGATAAAATACTCGACGCTTGGCAAGGCCTAGTAATGAATGAAGGATTGGTTGCTCAGGCCATTAAGCGTTCGGTACTAGACTCAATTGAAAGTGGCCTAATTGTCAATTCTAACTGGATTTCAGGGGATGACTATGATGAAGTCCGAGAAGCATTGAGTGATGTTGCAGGATCAACAGATGAACAAGACCTTGCAGCTCATATTTTGATGGTTTGCTATGAAAGTGGTTTTGAGGATGACATCGGTATGAGAATTAACACAAGGGGTGAAACTTCTGAGCGAAAAACCCCAACGTTGGAAATTCTTGATGGTGCAAGTTGTGGCGATGTGCTTGGAGTGCTATGGGAAGATTACGGTCTTGCAGCTCTTGAAAAAATTGGCATTGAAGGTGATGAAGCCGAAGATATTTGGGATAAACAAAACACCAAACCAAAGCCGTTCGGTAAATTCCTCAAGAGCCTTGATTCTGCGCGCGAAAGTGCCAAGCTTTCTGCCCGAATACCAACCAAATCTGGTGAGTTGAAAGGTTCTAGTGGGTACATCATAGATCTTATTCGTATTGGCCTGCTTGAAGGGTTTGGGAAAGCAGAGCGTGTAGCAACATCTAGACATTCATCTATCGACGTTGCAGCTGCTGCATGGGCTTGGCTATTGGCTGCAGATAGATCTTCGGGACAGGAGTGGCATTTCGATTCAGACGCCCGAAATAAAGCCGGGGCTTGGATGCAGTCAACAAAGAAACTACTCGAATGCGGGGCTTTACTATTAAAATGTGAGGAAGCAGAATTAGCAGGCCTTACCAATGAATGGTTTGAAAGTTTAGCCCTACTGAGAACTGAAACTGGTGAAGCTTGAAATCAGACGTTTGCGAAACCGCGCTCGATATCTGCCCAGAGATCTTCGATATCTTCAATGCCAATACTCATTCTTACATATCCAGGAACTAATCCTGCTGCATAACGTACATCTTCAGGAATCATCATGTGGCTAGAATTGAATGGACATTCAACAAGGGATTCTACTCCTCCAAGACTAGTTGCCTCGTAGATCATTTTGAGGCCGCGCATGAAAGCCAATGCTGCATCATCGCCGCCTTTTACTACAAACCCAATCATTCCAGTGCCCTTTGGCATAATTCTTTGTGCAACTTCATATTGTGGATGAGACTCTAATGTCGGATGGTTTACTCTCTCAATCATTGAATGACTTTCCAAGCGCTTGGCTAATTCTGCTGCGTTAGCACATATTTTTGGCATTCTAACATGTAATGTTCTCATCCCGCGCTCTAACAAGAAACATGAATTTGGATCTGCACTACCACCAAAATGCACCTTTCGATGGAATATATTCTCTATGTGTTCTCGTGACCCAACCACGGCGCCACCAATAATATCTGAGTGTCCACCCAAGTACTTGGTGGTAGAATGTATTACCAAATCTGCGCCAAGAGCCAACGGCTGACAACCCCATGGAGATGTGAAAGTGTTGTCAATTATGCAGATTAGCCCGTGTTTCTTGGCTAATGCAGCCATTGCTTCAACGTCGCAAACTTTCAACACCGGATTGGTTAATGTTTCAATATACAGCACTTTGGTATTAGCTTGTATTGCTGCCTCATATGAACTAACATCGGTCATGTCTGCCATGGTTACTTCAATGCCAAAACGGGGAAATTCTTCAGTCATTAATCCGTATGTGCCACCATATACATCAGCCGATGCAACTACGTGGTCACCCGATGATAACAGCGCCATTAGGGTAGAGGATATTGCCGCCATACCAGAAGAGAAAACCTCGCCATCTTCAGCACCTTCTAGTGAACAGATCTTTTTGATTACTGCTTCTGCATTGACCGAGGTGATTCTTGTGTATAATAGTGCATGATGTGCCCCTGCAGCCCATCCTGCGTATCTCTCATCGGTTAATTTGTAGGTTGAGGATTGAAAAATCGGGGTATTGACGGCATCGCCAACGTGATTGGTTCCTGAATGTACTGCCTTACTGCCAAATCCGGTTAATTTTGGTTGTGAATCTTCTGGCATTTTGTTGTCCTCAGCCATGCCACCACTAGGTAGACTTTGAACGATGCGATGGAAAAATACGCCTATTCTGGGGCGTTTTCCTCGCTTGAAAAGAACTCAACAATGATATTGCCAATGAATAGTGAACCTCCGCCAACTAATATCCATATACTCCAATCGACCATGTCAATACCCAGGCCGTACATTGTAGCCCAAACTGGTTCTAAAGCGTAGATTATCGCTGCTTGTATCGGGTGTAAGTAGCGTTGATAGAGGTTTAAGAATAACAGACAAAAGAACGAACCTCCAACTCCAAGTAGCAGCACTGGAATAATTACTCCGTCAGAAAATATCAGAGTCCATTGTTCGCTGTTGGTTCCTTCACCAAGCAAAAATACCGTGATAGCAGAGCAAAGTGAAACGATAATAAATGATGTTGTAGATACGCCAATTGGGTCTCTTCGAGAAGTAATATGTTGAGTAAATAGAATGTGAAGAGCAAAGATAAGGGCGCAAAATACGGTGATGAATTCAGCCATACCCCAAGTAAGATGTGGGGGGCCTTGGATAAATCCTGCGCCAAATGTCGCCAACGTTACTCCTATTATCATTATTTTAGTAGGGGGTTTTAGGTTGTATGCTGATGAAATTAAGGCAGTAAAAACCACATAAAGTGATGTTAAAAATGCCGAAACTGAAGGATCTATGTTATCTAAGCCAATCATTTGTGACAAGTAGGCAACAAACATCAGAACTCCTAAGACAATGCCGTCTTGCCAGATTTGCTTATCGGAAAGTGACTGTCTAGCTTTGTTAAAAAATATCAACATCATCAGTGCCGCAATAGCAAATCTAGCAAAAACTAACACAGCAACAACTCCGTTAGTGCCTAGAGAGGACTTTTCAGCGTCTAAGGAATCTAGTGCTTGTTTCATCCAAATAAAAGTCGCACCCCAAACTAATGTTACTGCGAGTAAGGCAATAATGGCAATCCTGCGTTGTTCCGGTGTTGCACTCAGTTCTAAGTTGTCCAAAACCGCTACAGTTTGGCCTTCGGACATAATATTCCCACCAATTTCGAGTGCATTATAATGATGGTTAAAACTCTAATTAATTACTAATTGAAAGATAAGCCTCAAAGAGTGCTTGCTGTTAGTTACACTATGGCTCAGACAATCAATTCATGGGAGTTGCCCATCGATACGGGAGAAGTTCCAGACCACAATAGCACATTTGATGCGATTGTTGTTGGTGGCGGACCGGGTGGCTCATCGGCCGCTGGATACCTCGCAATGGCTGGTAAATCTGTACTATTACTAGAAAAAGGGGTTTGGCCGCGTGACAAGATTTGCGGAGATGCTGTTGGCGGCAAATCGTTGAGCCATGTAAAGGCGTTAGGAGTCAAAGAAACTTTGGAGAGCAGTCCACATTTTAGAGTGACTGGTATTAAATTCTCATCACCTAAAGGAAATACTGTCAGGGTCGCACTACCAGAAGAAGATGTTCAGCGGTTGGAAGCAGGATATGCGTTACCTAGAATACAATTTGACCACTTATTGTTTGACAGATGTCAACACCTCGTTAGAGAAAGTGGCGGCATGGTAATTCAGGACTGTGCGGTGAAAGATGTTTTGTTCGACGATGGAAATGGCGGAGATGACCCCGGAGTGGGCACCGGCAACCATCGTTACGCACATGGGGTTACAGTTACTATTGGCGGAAGAGGTGGTGAACAGAGAACTTATTTTTCTAAAGAGATCGTTGGTGCTGCTGGATATCAATGCCCTGTTGCTAAGGCTGTTGTCAAAGAATCCTTCTCCGAAGAAATGGTCAACAATACTCACTATTGCGGCGGCTATCGAGAATATTGGCGTAATGTCGAGGGATGTTCTGGTGGTGTTGGTGATATCGAAATTCATTTTGTTGACTCGATTATCCCAGGTTACTTCTGGATTTTTCCAGTCTCTGATGACGTCGTGAATGTTGGCGTGGGAATGGTGATTAATCTGTTAAAGAAAGAGAAAAAGAAGCTCAAGGCATTGCAAAAGGATGTTATTGAAAATCATCCCCTTTTCAAAGAGCGATTTGCTAATTCTGAAATGATTAAAGGCAGCGGTAAAGGATGGCAACTGCCGTTTGGCTCGCCTAGAAAGAAAGAGAAAAATCAACCTAGAAGGGCGAGTATGAATGGCATTCGACTGGTTGGCGATTCGGCATCATTAGTTGACCCATTTTCTGGNGAGGGAGTAGGAAATGCCCTTGTAACTGGGGAGTTAGCGGCAAATCACATCCTTGAGGGTAAATCACCTGAACAATATCAAGAGGAAATGTGGAAAATGTTAGGCCCTGAATTAACTAATTCCTATCGCATGCAGAAATTAAGTCGGAAAAAATGGTTACTAAATTGGTTCGTTGGTAAGGCTAGTAAAAAGCCGGTTATCCAAGAAATGATGACTGAGATGATCGCATCAAAAGAGGCGCAAGAAAATCTACACTCACCGTGGTTTATGTTCAAAACACTAATGTTTTAGGTGATTAAATGGATGCAAGTCTATCTGAAATTGATGCGGTATTCCTCGACCTTGATGGTACAATTTACCTTGGCGGCCAGCTCATTCCAGGCGCGATGGATTTCCTCAATAGATGTCAAGAAAAAGGCATTAAGCGGTTTTTCCTGTCCAATAATTCCAGTAGGTCAGTAAGCCAGTATTTGAAAAAATTAGCGGCTTTTGGAATCCCAGCAACAAAAGAAGATGTCTTACTCTCAACCCACGACCTGTTATCCTGGTTGAAAAATGCCGATGTTTCCCAAACTTGGTTGGTTGGAACTGAAGGTATGGGGGAAATGTTAGAGCAGGAGGGTATTACAACAAATAGTCCAAACCCACAATATGTTGTCCTTGGATATGATACAGAAATTTCCTATGAAAAGATTTCACGAGCGAGTATTTTCCTTCATGCTGGAGTTCCGTTAGTCGCCAGTCATCCGGACATGGTCTGCCCTTCACCCGAAGGTGGATTACCTGACGTTGGCGCTTATCTTGCAATGTTTAAAGCAACTACTGGCAAAGANCCTGAGCATATTACNGGCAAACCAAATGCGGGAATGATATTACATAAGATTGAGGAATTAGGATTGCAACCAGAGCGATGTGCTATGGTTGGAGACCGGCTTTACACCGATATTGCAATGGCTAATCGTGCAGGTTGTNTTGGTGTTCTGGTATTATCTGGTGAGGCNACAATGGTTGATGTCGCTCGGTTAGAAGACGGAGCGGAACAACGCCCGCATATTATTGTGAGTAGTGTTGCTGATTTATTGTAAGGTGTCTTCATGAGTTTCCTAAAGCGCTTATCATGGTTGATGGAGAGGCGCAAGAAATACCCGCCAGATGACATCCATCGAGCCGGCGACTTAGCTGAAATGCGTTTGGCAAAACTATCAAGAGCTGCTGGAAGAGATAATGGTTGGAAAATTTACGAATCGGTTAGAATCCCCGATCCCGATGGGGGTCGACGAGAAATCGATATGGTGATTATCGGTGGGAACTCTATCCTAATAGTAGAACAGAAGCATTGGGCTGGATCTTTTAGAATTAACAAAGAGCACCATTTTATCCAAAAGCGTAAGAATGGCGATGAGCATAGCCATGATGGAGTAGCCGATAGAATTGCTAGAAAGGCTAGGTTGTTGGCAGAACTGCATCAAAACAGATTGGGTTTGGCTAATGAGGATTTACCTGATGTCCGAGTAATTGTTGCCATGACTCATCAGCGTCTAGATTGGCCGAGAATTCCGGAAGATCTGGCAGCAGAAATGGTCAATGAGAAAGGTTTTCTAGATATCATAAAAGCCGTCAACCCCGGAAAACCAAATCTTGAATTGATTGAAACCTTAGAAGGGTTCAACACCTGGGATGAGGTTCACTTTCATGGTGGATTAATGAACAAGGGGGATGTTTTTGAATTAGGCCTTGGATCTGATATTGAGGAAATTTTTGCCAAGAGGGGGGGNGAAGTTACTGGAAGTACAGANCACAAAAGAGGTCTGTTTGCTATCTTTGATAAACAGCCTTCGAAGGCATCGATAAAAATTGGCAAAAAAAATGCTAATGTCACGCTAGCACACGGCGCTTGTCTCAANATGCACGTAGTNGGTGAGCCAAAACCAAGGCAAATACCTTGGGCTTGTATTGATAAAATAGTACTTTCAAAGCCACCTGCTGAATGGAACAAAAATGGGTGATTATATGCCGTCTTTAGTGATTGAAGCAATTGGTGTTGCGGCTGGTATNATCGGCGTTTTAGCCTGGGGGCCGCAGATAATCGAGGTATGGAAACATGAGCGACATGAAGGAATTTCACTACCGACATTTATGATTGTAGCTTTATCCCTATCTTTATGGCTAATTTATGGGATTGCCATCTCCTCTAAAGCAATGATTTTCTCTAATATATTGACATTATCAGTAATAGCCCTAGTGATAATTGGCGTTATTCGTATTAGAAGAAGAGTGTGAAACTCGCCGATTAATTTTCGTGAAGTTGATATATGTGTACTCTTTGGGCACTATGTAACCGATGGTTAAGTAGTGTGATTTTATGAGTGCCGCTGATGACTGGGAAGAGCAAATGATAGACCGGTTGGTTGAGATGTTTCAAAATATGGGGATGTCTCTGAGTAAACAACAAATAAAGGCGCTAATGGGTCAGTTTAAATCACAGTTTGATAAAATGGGTATAGACGCTGAAAAGATGGCAAAGGGTGATGTTAATTTCAATTTTGACTTGTCAAACTTAGCTAAAATGTTTCAATCAGGGCAGTCTATGGAGGATATTCTTGGTAACCTAGGCATGGANATTCAAGTCGACGCCGCCCCTGTGGAANTTGAGNNCNCCGAANATTAANGANGATNNNGATGAGGATNCTAAAATTNCCTAGNGATGATTTCTANCTAGATGGNTGGAANATGTCTATTATNGTCGACNTTAGTCGNAAGACTGCTGGATNATGGTTTNANGATATGNAGNTGGATATGNNNCTCTCAAANGGAGGTTCNANGTTGGAAATCGNACANNGAGGTAANACNGNTATCNNANCNATNGCNCGNATTAAATTNCCACANCCTTGTGAGGATGTNGTTGGCTGGTCGANGAATAACGGNATATTNGATATCACATTNAAATTGATNCCTCAAGGCTCAGCCCTAGATGGTGACGATGAAATTCCATTTGCTGATGTTAGTATAGATCTTAGTGACAAAGGTGATGANGANGATGATGATGGTGGAATTCCAATATTTTAGAAAAAGGATGTGTAAAAAATGAGTAAAGTAATAGGTATAGATTTAGGAACAACAAACAGCTGTGTAGCAACGATTGAAAATGGTGAGCCGGTGGTGATTGCCAATGCAGAAGGCGCTAGAACAACGCCCTCTGTTGTTGCATTTGCCAAAGATGGCGGCGAGCGTTTAATCGGGGTTACTGCAAAACGTCAAGCGGTAACTAATGCTCAAAGAACCCTGTTGTCGGTAAAGCGACATATGGGTACTGATTGGAACACTAAAATAGATGATAANGATTATACTCCACAAGAAATTTCNGCCTTTATCCTTCAAAAGTTGAAGGCTGATGCTGAGGCTTATCTGGGTGCAGAAGTTAAACAAGCGGTCATCACGTGTCCTGCTTACTTTACCGATGCCCAAAGAACGGCAACTAAAGACGCTGGAAGAATCGCCGGGCTGGATGTATTAAGAATTATCAACGAGCCTACTGCTGCTGCACTAGCATACGGNGTGGATAAAGAAGAGGATCAGACCATTTTAGTTTACGATTTGGGCGGCGGTACTTTCGATGTTTCCGTGTTAGAAATCTACCAAGTAGATGGCCAGCCACAAATCGAGGTAAAGGCCACTGCAGGTAATAACAAATTNGGTGGAGATGATTTTGACGACCAGGTTATTGATTGGTTGGTGAAAGAATTCAAAAAAGATACTGGTATTGATTTGTCTAAAGATTTGACTGCAATGTCTAGGCTAAAAGAAGCTGCTGAAAAGGCAAAGATTGAATTATCAGGCACTCAGCAAACACAAATCAATCTTCCATTCATCACTATGGTTGATGGTCAACCTGAGCACTTAGATATGACTCTTACTAGAGCTAAATTCGAGAGCTTGATCGCTAAACTGATTGAGAATACAATGAAGCCTACTAGGCAAGCAATGAAAGATTCTGGCGTTAAGAAAGGAGATGTTGACAAGGTGATTCTAGTCGGCGGCTCAACAAGAGTCCCCGCTGTCCAAGAGGCGGTAGAAAAGGAAGCAGGTAAAGCACCTTACAAGGGAATTAATCCAGATGAAGCCGTTGCTATGGGTGCGGCTTTGCAAGCTGGAATCATTTCTGGTGATGAAGGTGTATCTGACATATTACTNCTCGATGTTACTCCGCTAACTTTGGGTATTGAAACCCTTGGTGGAGTTATGACGACAATGATTGAAAGAAATACCACGATTCCTGCTAGAAGGTCTGAGATATATTCTACGGCGACTGATAATCAACCTGCGGTAACAATTCACGTTCTTCAAGGAGAAAGGGATTTTGCGAAGGACAATGTGACTCTTGGTGAATTCACTTTAATGGGAATTCCAGCCGCACCTCGTGGTGTGCCGCAAATTGAAGTTACCTTCGATATTGATGCTAATGGGATTGTCAATGTTAGCGCCAAAGATATGGGTACAGGAAAAGAGCAATCGGTGAAGATTGAGGCTCAGACTTCGCTATCAGAAGATGAGATTCAGGCTAAAATTGAAGAGGCTGAGAATTTTGCTGAAGAAGACAAGCAAAGAAAAGCCAAGGTAGAACTGCGTAATATGGCTGATCAAGTCCTATATCAAACACGGAGAACCATAGATGAAGCTGGAGATAAACTTGATGAAGATGATGTTGGACCGGTTAAGTCACATCTAGACGAACTAGAAAAATTAGTTCAGGATGACGATGGAAAACCGTTAGAAATAGATGCTGTTGATGATGCGGCAATTCAAGCCAAGGTCAAAGAAATCGAAGAGGCTATGCATGCCGTTTCGGCAAAATTGTATGAGGCTGCATCGGCAGAAATGTCTGAACAAGATGGTTCGTCTGAAGACGGTGATATCGATGTTGGTGGCGATGATGTGGTCGATGCTGACTTCGAAGTCGTCGATGAAGATTGAGGCGCGCTTATCTCATAGAGGTGTGTGGCCCAACCATGAGCGAAGCTCCCATTCTAAGAGATACGGCACGTTCGAAGGGTCGCGACGCACTGCAAAAAAACATCCAAGCCGCCCTAGCTCTTGCTGAAGCAATTCGCTCAACTTTAGGTCCAAAGGGATTGGATAAATTATTGATCGATGATGATGGTCGCACCTTGGTAACTAATGATGGAGTCACTGTGTTAGAAACTGCTAAGGTTGAGCACCCGGTTGCTAAAATGATGATCAACGCTTCGTCTGCGCAAGATAGAGTTGCCAAAGATGGGACTACTAGTACGGTTATTTTGGCTGGGGAAATGCTGCAGAATGCCTGGCAATTAATTCTTCAAGGAATTCACCCCTCAACAATCGCTCGGGGTTTTAGAAAAGCCGAACAATACGCCCTCAAGAGTCTTGAAGAAATCTCTTTACAGGCTAGTGACGCTATGCAAAAAACGGTGGTGAAAACCTCCCTGGCTGGAAAAGGTCACAGCTCAATGCAGGAAACAATTGCCGATATCTCGCTTCGAGCGGTCAAGATGATTATTGATGAAAATGTGGAAATTATTGACCCTACAAAAATAAAATTAATTTCCCAAACCGGCGGTAGAGTGGAAGAATCTAGTTTGATTCAAGGGTTGATGTTGCCCAAAAAACGCATCTCTTCTCAAATGGTAAAAGAGATTGCTGATGGTAAGATCTTACTAATCGATGGTGGTCTAGAGCAGAGAGGTGTCAAGGGCGACTTGAAATTAAATGTTACAGACACTGGGGTTTTAGAATCATTTAGACAGCAAGAGCGAATCATGTTAAAATCACAAGTAGACAAATTAGTCAAAAATGGAGTAAATGTCTTGGCTTGTAAAGAAGGTATAGATGATGACATTCGCGACTATCTTGTTAAGAATGGTATTCAAGCATTTCGTAGAGTCTCCCGTAGTGATTTGAATATGCTTGCTCGGGCTTGCAGTGCAACGTTAGTAAATTCGATAAATTCTAGCAGAAGCGAAGACGCAGGTGATTTTAAATCAAGTAGAAATATATCACTAGATGGAAAGGATTTCTGGGTAGTAGAAGCGATTGGTAAAGCTGCCACGATTATTGCCAAAGGCAGTACTGTTGACATCATTGGAGAAGTTGAGCGGTGTTTTGATGACTCGCTTGGAGTCTCGGTCCAGCTACTTGAGAATGGTCAAATAGTCTGTGGTGGAGGTGCGTCATATGTTGCTCTCGCGCGCAGGTTGCGGCGATACGCAGAAACCATGCCTGGTAGAGAACAATTAGCGGTTGAGGCATATGCTGACGCAATAGAAGTCATTATCCGGGTTTTAGCAGAAAATGCCGGTATTGACCCTATTTCGTCATTGATTGATGTTGTTGCCGAGCAAACTAACCTCAATTCTGATTCTATAGGTATAAATTTGACAACTGGAAAGCCTGATGATATGTTGGAGATAGGGGTTCTTGAACCAAAGGGTATCATCAAACAAGCCCTTATTGGTGCTACTGAGGTCTCAATTTCGATTCTCCGAATCGATGATGTTTTATGGGCCAAGCAAGATATTGAAGCGCCTGTGCCGCCTCAATCTGATATGTGATGAAACCCACATGATGTCTATCATAACTGGACAGATGTTCAAATACTCGAAAAAATGAAGGGTTTCTTATGGGCTCTGATAATTCAATCTGTGTTGGTATCGACGATATTGCCATTCATTTTCCTAGATTGTATATGGATATGAAGGATTTTGCCGATCTGAGAGGAGAAGATTACGGCAAATTGAATAAGGGTCTAGGGCTCAAAGCAATGTCAATTCCTGATGTTCATGAAGACACTGCAACAATGGGCGCTAATGCGGTTATGAAACTCATCGATAGGAATGGTTTGAATCCGCGTAACATTGGCCGTATGTACCTTGGAACCGAATCTGCATTAGATGGGGCAAAGCCAACTGCGACCTACATAGTAGATATGTTGACCCAACGGTATTCTGAACGATATGGTGAAGATTGTTTTCGTAATTGTGATGTTGTCGATATGACATTTGCCTGTATTGGGGCTGTTGATGCCATGCACACAACGTTAGATTGGGTTGCTAGATCAAATAACGACGACGAAAGATTAGGAATTGTTATTTTTTCTGATAATGCAAAATATGACCTTGAATCCGCAGGAGAATATACCCAAGGAGCAGGGGGTGGAGCTCTATTGATTAGAAGAAATCCTCGATTGTTAGAAATTCCAGATTGTATTGGAGTATCTACAACCCCTGTTCACGATTTTTTCAAGCCACGCAGAGAGGTGTCGGTTAAGTCGATTATCTCTAATGTTATTACATTGGCTCAAGAGGCGGGGCAGTCAATCAAGAAGGGACTTGTTGAAAGAATGATTCGCCATCTTCCGGCCTCGACTGTAAGAAAACTAGGGATTTTTGCTCATGGTGAAGAAAAAGTCAGTGTTCACAGAGATGAGCCCGTGTTTGACGGTCAGTTTTCCAATAGATGTTATCAAAGTGCGGTAAGACAAGCCTTCCATAATTTTAGAGAGAAGGCTGAACGGGCAGGAAGATATAACCCTGAAAGTGATGAGCGTTTCACTGAACAGTGGAGTCGAATAATCATGCATCTTCCCTATGCATACCAAGCTAAGAGAATGTTTCCTGATGTTTTTAGACATGACAGAGAAGATACTGAGTTCTGGAATGATGTTGCAAAACATCTCGGCCCAGCGCCAGAGCCCCATAATTCAGATGACCCAGTTATCATCGAAATTTGGGAGAAAGCGATGGATGGATACCGCAGAGCCATTTCAAAAACTCCACAATATCTAGAATTCCACGCCAGCAGAATAGAAAAGGGTCAACGAGCGAGTAGTCTGATTGGAAACCAGTATACTGGATCAATTTTCCTAGCCTTGATGTCATCTTTTGAATCTGACTTAGAAGAAAATGATAATTTAGACAACAATTTGTTCGGTCTGTGTGGATATGGTTCTGGGGCAAAAGCGAAAGTGTTTGAAGGCAAAGTTTCCCCAAGATGGCGAGAAGTTGTTTCTAGATGGAATNTGTTTGAGCGTCTAGCTGGCAGAGTTGCAATTGACCATATCACATATGAAAATCTGCACAAAGGTTTGCAGAATGGCAGTGTAGTAGAACCTGAAGGCGAGTTTGCTCTGGTGGAAATTACCGAATCTGGAGTGCAAGAAGGTGCTCGAAGATACAAGTGGATTGGCGCTTAGAAATCTAATACGACTTTTCCGCAATCACCACTGATTGCCAATTCCATGGCCGAATCAAACTCTTCATAGGGAATACGGTGAGTAACTAATGTTTCAATGTCAATCTTACCGGCACTAAGTAGTTCATGCATTTTATCCCATGTTGACCACATCTTACGGCCATTTATTCCTTTTAGGTGAAGATATCTAAATACAATCTCGTTCATTGGCACCTGAGTTGTTTCACCACCATATACGGACAAGACATTGACATAGCCGCCCATTCTTGTAGAGTGAATGGTGTTTGATAATGCGCTTGGGGCACCTGAAAACTCGCACGAATTGTCTACTCCCTTGCCGTTGGTGTGAGCCAAAACCGTTTCCACAATGTTGTCGTCTTTACCAAGAACTAAGTCTGCGCCTAGCTTTTTTGCTAGTTTCATTCTTGCCTCATTATCCCAATCAATGGCAATGATTTTCTTTGCACCCATGGCTTTTGCTGCATTTACTGCAAAGAGACCGATTGGGCCAAGCCCGTGTATCGCCACTGTTGAGTCTTTCACCGGGCCCCCTGTTAAGGTGTGAATTGCGTTACCTAGCGGGTCTTGAATAGATGCTAGTTCAAGTGGAATGTTATCTGGTACATGTCTAGCGTTGATTGCTTGGACTGAGAAATATGGGGCAAAGGCTCCATCTGAATGNACTCCAAATATTTTACCGTTTTCACAAATATGGGCATTTCCTTCGGCGCATCTATCACAATTCCAACATGCAAGATGGCACTCAACCGCGATTTTATCACCTATTTTATGGGTGCTGACATCCTTCCCTAGTGCAACAACTGTGCCACAGGTTTCATGCCCGGTTATAGTACCGGTTGGAACGTTTTCTGCAGCCCAATGATCCCACTTCCAAATATGAATATCAGTCCCGCAGATTGATGTAGAGTGTGTTCTCACTAATACTTCATTATCAGCATAGTTTGGTAATGGGGTTTTAACAAGTTCAAACCCACCCTTTTTTGGCCTGGTTTTTTTCCACGCCATCATAGTAGTTGGTAAATCGCCCATCTTGCTCACTTACCTGTCGTTGAAGGCACCCTTTGATAATTCTCTATTAAAGTTACAAAAATTATGATGAAATGATTTTCTATTTCTCGGATATGTTGATTAAGGGGTCATCGGTGGTAAAAAACCCGTTGGTGTGTCATGAAGTACGTTGTTGTCAGCGGGGGAGTCCTTTCTGGGCTTGGAAAAGGAGTTACTGCTAGCAGTATTGGAGTACTAATGAAAAGTGCTGGCCTAAGAGTTACCTCAATAAAAATAGACCCTTACCTCAATAGTGATGCTGGAACGATGTCGCCATTTGAACATGGTGAGGTTTTCGTTCTCGACGATGGTGGAGAAGTAGATCTCGACTTAGGAAATTATGAGCGGTTCCTTGACATAAATTTAGGTAAAGATAACAACTTAACTACTGGTAAGGTTTACTCAAAAGTAATTGAAGCTGAACGACGAGGAGATTATCTTGGTAAAACCGTTCAAGTTATCCCGCACATAACTAATGAAATTCAGGACTGGATTGAGCGCGTCGCTCACATACCTGCTGATGGTGAACAGAATGCCCCTGATGCTTGTATTATCGAGTTGGGGGGAACTGTGGGGGATATTGAATCTGCACCTTATATCGAGGCGCTTAGGCAATTTCAGTTTCGTGTGGGCCGGGAAAATGTTACTTTTGTTCATGTTTCGTTAGTTCCAGTCATGGGCCCTGTTGGCGAACAAAAAACCAAACCTACTCAGCACTCTGTTAAGGAGTTAAGAGGCCTTGGAATCACTCCTAACATCCTAGTTTGTCGTTCGACAAAACCTATGACTGAAGAAACCAAAGAAAAATTGGCAGCATTTTGTCATGTTGCACCTGAAGCCGTAATGTCTACGCACGATGTGCCCAACATCTATCATGTCCCGTTAATGTTAGAGAAGCAGGGATTGTGCAAGATACTCGATATTGATTGTAGTAATTCAACTCTATTATCCGACTGGGAAACCATGGCTCACGATTTAGATTTGCTTAGTGAAGATGTCTCCATAGCAATGGTAGGCAAATATACCGACCTCTCTGACGCATACTTGTCGGTAATCAAAAGTTTGCAGCATGCAGCAATGAAAGTCAAGCGCAGATTAACCATTAATTGGATTGAAGCAAGCCATTTAGAGTCCGGTTGGAAGGAAGACAATTCTCAAGAATACGATAATGCTTGGGCACTATTAAGAGATTCAAATGGAGTTTTGGTGCCAGGAGGGTTTGGCGACCGAGGTATTGAGGGGAAGATTCTTGCCGCTCAGTACGCTCGAGAAAGTAATTCTCCATATCTCGGGATATGCCTTGGGTTGCAGGTAGCGACCATTGAATTTTGTCGAAACGTGCTTGGTATTTCGGGGGCAAATTCTACTGAATTTGATGACAATCCGGAGTTCCCTGCNGTAATNTTCATGCCNGAAATTTCCAAAACCCANNTAGGNGGNACTATGNGATTGGGCAGTAGGCCAACAATATGGCAAGTTAATGATTGTAAAATTAAGCAGTTATACGGCGAGGGTGCATCTGTCGATGAAAGACATCGACACAGGTATGAAGTCAACCCGGATTTAATTGACCAAATAGAAGAAGCTGGTTTGATGTTTGTTGGAAAAGATGAAACTGGGCAACGGTGTGAAATTTTTGAATTAGATGGGCACCCATATTATGTTGGAGTACAATATCATCCTGAGTTTAAATCAAGACCGGGAAGACCCAGCCCCCCGTTCCTTGGTCTGTTAATGGCTGCTTCTGGTATGAAATTATAATCATACATCAGATACTCTGATCACTCTAGTTGTCCTGTAACCTTGCAACATTTTGACAAACTTTCGCTCTCTGAATTCCAGGTCGAGTTCACTGTCTCCAGTATCTATTCTTACATTTGCCAAACCGGTTAACTTTGCCGGAGTAGCAACACCTAATACTGAACTGATGCCGATTAATCGAAGCACGGTTGGTGAAAGTTGTAGGTTGCCTCGGCCAATTAAGAATCCTTGACCGCCCATTGGAGACAAAAGGAGGATTTTGTTACCTTTATGTTGTTGTAATATGTCAATTAGTTGCTCTTCATTTAGGTCTGCATAGACCTTGTCTTTGTGTTGTATGTCTATCCCTAACAGTGTTAAATCTTGATTAAGTATCTCTCCAATCATTCTAAGGGTTCCACCACTACCCCAAACTACCATTAAATCTGCATCCGATTCGATTAAATCACCGATGTGGGCAGCTAAACCTTCGATTATTTCTTCTTCAGAGGCTCGCTCAACTTGCTGCTTAGAACCTTGCATGAATCTAGGGCTTGCAGGAGTTAGTGCTTCACCATACATTCGAACTTTCCACTCTCCAGCGAGATAGATTTCTTCATCTAAGTCCATGACTTCGGTTATTGATGACATTAAGTCCCCAATAGCAAAAGAAAACAAAACCTCTGCTGCCGCATTTGGCGTAGTGGCAAAACAACCAGAGTGCATTTTCACCCCCCCTGGAACACCGATTAATGGTATTTTTTTATCGCCAAGCGCGTTGACTATATCGCGAGTTGTGCCATCTCCTCCAGCATACAATATTACGTCGACGTCATTATCGATTAGTTGGTTTACCAAATCATTAGTGTTTAGGGCTGTTGTAGGGTTTGGAGTTTTACCGATTTCATGATAACCGAGGTTTGATAACCAGTCTCCACCCATTCTGCCCGACCAAGTATATATTGCTGGTTCGATATTAGATCTGTTTAATGAGGATTTGAGCAGCTCATCAAATTTAAGGATACATTGAGTCATTCTAGGTCCAGCTCTGTCTTGAGCTCCTGCTTCCCGTGCTTCAGCAGCCCTTCCGTCGCTGCCCTTGAACCCTAACCTACCACCTAGGCCGGCATCTGGATTGACGACCACACCGACTCGCATGATACCGGGCTATCTTAGTACTTCATGAAGGTCTGTGTCATTGCTGTAGACAAAGGAGCAAAGATTTCATTTGCTATACCTGTATGTGTCAATATGGCGAAACCGCGTGATGTACCCGATTTAGATTCAGCGCTGGAAAAAAGCTTCGCTGAAATGAAGATTGGTGAGGAAAATTTCGCTCATGAAGAAGTAACTGAAGATGCTCCAAAAGAGGCGGTTTCAAAGATTGCTTATGGGCAAAAATATACCTCGGAAAACCAGTCTGGTAAAATTATTGTCAAACCAATAAGGGCTACTAAGAAAGTCATCGAAGATGGTGTGGAAATAGAAGACTTGGTTGTTGATGGGGTTTTGAAAGAAGTGGATATTTCTAAGCCTGAAACTATCGTTGTTGAAACTCCGACCACTAAGATTGGAGATGACTTTGCCGTAGAATGGTAATTTCTTATTGATAATGATAATCATTATGTTTATCAGTCTCTTTTTGTTGGCAAGATTATGGAAGGATACGGTAAAACCGGTAAAGACACAAAATGTCCCGTTATGCACGGTTCAATGACTAATACAGAATATGGAATGGCAAACCGAGACTGGTGGCCAAAGCAGATCGATTTATCCATTTTGCATCAACATGACAAAAAATCTAACCCAATGGGTGAAGATTTTAGTTATCGAACAGAGTTTGAAAAATTGGATTATGCGGCTTTGAAAAAAGACCTTCACGCCTTGATGACAGATAGTCAAGATTGGTGGCCTGCTGATTATGGTCACTATGGTGGATTTTTTATTCGCATGACTTGGCATGCTGCTGGAACCTACCGAACCGGTGATGGTCGTGGCGGCGGCGGCACTGGGGCACAACGATTTGCTCCACTAAACAGCTGGCCTGATAACGGCAACCTAGACAAAGCAAGAAGGCTCTTGTGGCCAATTAAAAAGAAGTACGGTAATTCGATTAGTTGGGCTGACTTACTAATTTTAACAGGAAATATTGCCATTGAATCAATGGGCGGCCCGGTGTTTGGTTTCGGTGGCGGCAGAGCAGACATTTGGCACCCTGAACAAGATATTTATTGGGGGGCTGAGGACGAATGGCTTGGAGACAACCGATATGGTGACACTCGGCAAGATTTGCAAAACCCATTGGCTGCGGTTCAAATGGGATTGATTTACGTTAATCCTCAAGGTCCAAATGCAAATCCTGATCCTTTGTTAAGTGCTCAAGACATTAGAGAAACATTTTCTCGTATGGCAATGAATGATGAAGAAACTGTCGCATTAACTGCTGGAGGCCATACATTTGGTAAAGCTCATGGTGCAAGTCTAGAGGATCACAAAGGACCTGAGCCAGAAGGTGCAGCATTAGAAGAGCAAGGTTTTGGATGGACTAGTGACTATGGAAGTGGCGTGGGTAGTGACACAATAACTAGTGGAATTGAGGGTGCATGGACGCCTAACCCTACACAATGGGATAATGCTTACTTTGGTATGCTATTCAAGTATGAAGATAGTTGGGTCTTGGAAAAGAGCCCTGCTGGCGCCCATCAATGGACGCCAGAAAATCCTGATGAAGAGGATTTGGCGCCAGATGCAGAAGATTCCACCAAGAAGGTGCCGACTATGATGACTACTGCAGATATGGCAATGATTAGAGACCCAGAATACCGAAAGATATCAAAAATGTTCTACGAAAACCCAGATAAATTTGCTGATGCGTTTTCACGTGCGTGGTTCAAATTACTGCACAGAGATATGGGGCCAAAGGTTCGCTACCTTGGACCAGATGTCCCTGGTGAAGAGTTGATTTGGCAAGACCCTGTAACTCCAGGTTCAACCTCTTATGAGGTAAATGCTGTAAAGAGTGCAATCAAAGAAAGTGGACTTAGTGTTACACAGATGGTTGAAACTGCATGGGCTAGCGCATCCACTTTTAGAGGATCAGATATGCGTGGGGGTGCCAACGGTGCAAGGATTAGACTATCGCCTCAGAAAGATTGGGAAGCAAATAAACCAGAGCAGTTGTCTAGTGTTCTATCTACTCTTAGTGTAATTTCCAACTCCCATGGAGCAAGTTTAGCTGACGTTATTGTTTTAGCCGGGAATGTTGGAGTCGAAATGGCAAGTGGAATGGAAGTTGCTTTCCACCCAGGACGTGGGGATGCAACTGAAGAACAGACTGACGGGGCATCTTTCTCAGTTATGGAGCCGTTAGCAGATGGTTTTAGAAACTTCTTGAAGGCTAACTATGCGGTTACTCCTGAAGAAATGATGTTGGATAAAGCCCAATTATTAGGCCTAACTGCTCCTGAAATGACTGTATTAGTCGGTGGATTGAGGACGCTAGGAGTAAGTTCTGATGATCGAGGATTGTTCTCCAGTGATAACAGTAATTTATCTAATGACTTCTTCCCTACTCTACTAGATATGAGTGTTAAGTGGAAACCTACTGGAAGTAATTCGTATGACGGTATTGACCGAGCTACTGGAGAAGTGCTGCGACGAGCCTCTAGAACAGATCTAGTGTTTGGTAGTAATTCCCAATTAAGAGCAATTGCTGAAGTTTATGCTCAAGATGATAATGCAGAGAAATTCAAGTCTGATTTCATCTCGGTATGGACCAAGGTGATGAATGCTGACCGATTTGACTTAGCCTGATTTTTCCAAGTTTTGATTAAAATGTCCCCACAAAGAAATAAGCGGGTTACACGACAAAGGCAACTTGTCTACGAGTGTGTAATTGATAGGAAAGACCACCCATCAGCAAATGAAGTGTTTACTGAGCTGCAGAGCTCTGGAATTGGTCTTGCGACAGTCTATCGACAATTGTCTAATATGGTTGATGAGGGAGTTCTAAGATCGTTTGAACATTCTGGACAAATTAGATATGACCCTTTAGTGACTCCGCATGCTCACTTTGTCTGTACTGTTTGTGATAAAATATGGGATGTTGACTTGCCTGAAAGTATTTTGTTGACGACTCCAAATGTTTCTAATGTTGATATTGAAGGATTGGAATTGACTTGGAAAGGTATTTGTGAGTCGTGTAAATAGTCTTCACAAGGTGTCTTTGTTATGAAAACTGCAGTAATTACTGGGGCAAGCCGAGGTATTGGTTCAGAGTTTGTTGTCAGATTATTAGATAATGGGTGGCGCGTATATGCTGGTTATCGACAAGATATGCATCGACTAGACTTACTAGCAAATGAAAACCTGTTTACTTGTCAATTAGATGTGACAGATAATGCTTCTATTACGGCTTTTGCTAATACTATTGAGCACCGTGTTGATTTGTTGATTAATAATGCTGGAGTGCCTGACGGCCGATGGCGCAATATCAAAGAAATAGATGATGAGTGGGCTCTTGATGTCATTAACATTAACTCAATTGGGCCAGTGAGATTAGTACGTTCATTGTACGATAAAATGAGCAGTGAAAATCTTTCTACAGTTGTTATGATTAGTAGTTTAATGGGCTCTATTGATGATTGTCATTCTGGTAGATCTTATGCTTACCGCGCCTCAAAAACGGCATTAAATATGTTC
>PBTA01000062.1 GCA_002726395.1 Methanobacteriota archaeon
CCTAATGTAATTGTACTCACAGGATACGACACTTCTGTCCCGTACGCTGCCGCAATACTCCCATCACCAAGAATCTTTAGCTCTGACATTGGAGCATCTTCACGCTTTAATGGAATTTGAATTGGTTGTAAGCCATCTAGATCGGTCGGTGTTGGACCAAAAGCTCCATCTACCAGCGGAGCGCCCATTACAAAAGCGTCATTTGGTGCGCGTAGAAACCCCAAATTATCCAGACTAAAAGAACCATTACGAGAGAATGTGGGCGTAACACTTTCTGGATTTTTTTTGAGAATGAACATCCCGTTGCCAATTAAAGCCAGATCAGTTTTGCGATCTGTCTCAATAACCGCCCCTTGTCCATCGCTTCTACGGGATGCGCCTAAGGAAGCGCCTTGACCAACTTTTGAGCTATCAACTTGCTCTGCACCAAATCTATCCCCTAGCTCACTAAAAGCGACTAGTGTTTTTTTAAATCCATTCGAATTCGCATTTGCAATATTGTTAGACACGACTGATAATTCATGCATAGCTGTTGCCATTCCGGATTTTATGAGTGAAAACATGCACTTCTCCTATTTGCAAATAGGAAGCAACTTTTGTGCCATACACATTTGAAATTTTTAATTTTAAGGTTAACTTAGGAAATCGAATAATGTCTTGCTTGTAATTCTTGTAAAAGTTGCTTGAGCTGCTTCTTTGTTGGTCATCAAAAACTCAAGTTGTGTAAGCAAAGCCGCCAAATCAGCATCTCTAATTTCCGTTACATTTTCCTCTAAAGTCAATAATATATCCTGAGCTGCAGCTTCATTATCTTGTGCCCGTCTAGACGAAGCGCCAACTTCTGCTCTGGCAGTAGCAAAACTTTCAAATATAGCATTAATTTTTGTGCTAATTGACCCATTTTCCAATCTATTTTCGGTAATTTTCTCTATAACTAAAGATGAAGAAGTATCCTTGATAACAGCGATAAAAGACTGTGCCGGATCATAATCAGAAAGTGCTAGATCACTTATATGCAGCTGATCTACTGAGCCCTGTAGTCTAATTCGATTACCTTCAACTATACTCGCTGACACGCCAGAAGATGCAGTCAAACTATTAATTTGGGTGACTATTGACGAATAATCATTACCATAAATTACACTGGAAATTTTATTTTTTTCTCCACCAGTATCTAGTTCAAATTCTATCTTTGTTTCCGGACCGGAGCTTGGAAATACTAGGTCTACTGAATTACCGTTAGATAGTAAATTAGACGAAGTACCAGAGTTTACATCATTTTTCAAACTAGCAGCGAAATCATCTATGACCTCAAAGACAGATATTTTCCCTTCGTCAGAGCGGATATTTTCGAAGACTGAATTACCCCCAAAGTTTTGCTTCACATGCAAGCTATGAGAGACCTGCACTTCTCTAGCCAGCGAAGAACCAACATAAGAGACGCTACCTTCACTATTCATGACAAAGGGTTTTTCTTTTCCAGAAATACCACCAAATAGGCTATTGCCAAAACTATCGTTTTGATTAGCAACATCCAACATTTCTTTTTTTAACATTTGCACATCATTCAAAAAACGTTCTCGCTCACTTTGTGAAAGAACGTCGTTACCACTCTCAACTGCAAGCTCTTGCAAATTAACCGTTAAGTTCTGCAACCTATCTAAAGCCACATCCAAAAATTCTAATTCCGTCGTTGCTCGTATGGAATTTTGCATGAATTGGTTGGTCTCTGATATTTTTTCCTCAGCAGCACTAAGCTTGGCAATATCGTGAAGGTTCTCTGATAACTTTAAATCGGCTTTACCAGATCCAACTTGAGCCTGAATTGACTTCATTTCTTGATTAAGTTTTGCAAAAAGCTCTACGTTTTGCTGATGTAAACGGGGCGTTCCTATTGTCATTTTCTCTCAATCACCTTTACATTGACCTCAACAAGGTATCCAACATTTCTTTTGCAGTACTTAAAACTCGAGCTAACGCCTGATACGCTTGCTGCTGTTCGAGTAGTCGGGCTGCTTCTGTATCCAAGTCTACACCCGAAAATTCTGATTTCTGGTCCACCGCTATATCATGTGCAGTTTTAGCATTAACCAAATTTTGTTCACTTGACCGCAGCTGGAAACCCGATGCCGTCACTAAATTATTATATTTTTCCGAGTATCCACCTTTTCCAGTGCTCTCCAAAAAGGACGAAAGCGCAATCATGCGCTCTAGGTTACTACCATCATCTTTTTTAGCGTTATTAGTTAATACCTTAAATTCATCTGCTCTCGTTAAATCGCCATCAACAATCCAATCAAACCCCCTGAATAAAAAATTATTGTTAGTCTTTAATTCTCGAGAACCTAACAAGTCACCAGAGGAAGTATCAAAAATTTCAATAAGTTTTTCGTTAGTCTTACTAACTTTAGCAGTCATTTCTCTGGAATTGAGCTCATGCGCTTTGACGTCAATGCTGCCTGTAATCGTTGGTTTAGTAGTTCCACCAGAAACAATAATTAAATCCTCGCCGTTTAGACCAGAAACCGAAATGATTTCATCAGCTAATGACGTTACCGAAGATGTTGTGGTTATTCTTTCATTATTATAATTTGACAGAGAAAAATCATTTTCCCCAACAAGTACTTGTGAGCTTGCTGTAACAAAACCAAATGTCGCTGAATCATCAGTAGCCTTCAATCGAATATTTTTTTCGCTAATACTTTCTGGTATTACTACTTTCATTATCACTTTGTTTGTACCAGTGGCAACCTGGGATATTGTTACGCCTGTAGGCAATGCTGGATTTGAGGTAATAGCATCGGCAGCTGTTGTAAAAGACAGAGCATATGTGCTCGAGCCAATAACGATTTCACCAAAATTAGCTTTGTCCGGCTGCGTTAAATCAATTTCACCAGTTAGCAACTCTGCTCCCGATGTATTAGTTACATGAAAAGCATTTTTTTGAGTTGCAGAGTTGGATGACGCAGCAACTAGCGCGTGACCGCTAAGTACACCGTCTTTGGCACTTGCAAATAATCTAAAACTCGAACCATTCTTCTCAAACCCCACCAAAAGTCGATCCTTTTCAGGTCCAGAAATGTGAAATGTGCTATCTGCAACAAGACGTTCTAATGCCTGAGAATAAGAATAACTTTTCGTTCCGATACTTACATTGGAACCTGAAACCGTGTAATTTAGATTTGAGTTTAAAGTCGCTATATATTTTTGTTCTCCGAGTTGAAATTCAAATGTGCTACCACTTTCGGGGAAACCATTACTTAGCGTAAAATCATCACCAACAAACTTTGACTTAGGCGCATTTTTTCTAATTTCCGAAACTAAATTTTTAGTTATCTCCTTTGAAGAAAATTCTTCAATTTTGCGAGGTTTGAATGACGCTGCTATATTTTGGTTTGAATTATCACTCGATAAAGTTAGAGAATAAGAACTTGATGAAGCAACAGCCGTTGAATGTGTCTCATCTAATAGATTGCTATCTATAAAGTGGCTGGTTTTAAAACTAAACTCAGTGCTATTCGTTTCAGTATTATTCATTTTGTTTATAAAACCATCGTCATAAACAGAAGCAGAGCTCGATTGAGTTGCACCATTTATTGAAACAGTAAAATTATCAGGGCTTACCAATTCAATTTGTCCGCCTGAAGTAATGTGCTTTCCGGTTGCAATGGTAACAGGTGAGCTCTGAATTATCTCTCCAAATTTGTTAATTTGACGCGCTGAAATATTTCCAGTGGCGATATTAAAATTTTTCAAAGATATGTCATTTCCATCTGATTTATTTAGTAATAAAGCTCCATTGCCTGAAACACTTGCGCTTATTCCTGTAGTTAAGCTACTAGAATTTATTTGTGCTACTAACGCAGTTGTATCATTACTTGAAATTGTAACATCAACAGATGAAGCTACAGAGTTATCGCCGAAAAGATCGAATTTTAGGCGCCCATTTGGAATGCCGAAGATTTCCAGCCTATTGATCGCATTAGCTTCCACACCAAAATGACCAAGTTCATTATTGAATTTTGAAGCAATTTGACCTGCCATCATTCCCTGAGCTGTACTTAAATTTCCAATCCTGCCAGCCGCAGTGTCAATAGTCACAGCCGATGGCATTCCCGTCCTAGCCAAAGGGAAGCTATCCGCAGCATATAAGTTGAGATTTTCAGGGAAACCAACAGCTGTAATAGTCTTCGTTTGAGACCCTGCAGTTGTGAGCCTTGTAATTTCTGCACCAATATATTTATGATTTGCGCCGATAGCAGTATATTTTGCAGTATAATTTGCATCCACTGAAAACCCATTAGTTTCGTTAATTAACATATCCACTTGTTGCTGCGCTAGTGGTTTTCCTGATAACTGGATACCTTCCCTAGTGAAAATTTGTAAGTCTGCTTTTCCCTCATCTGCGGGAATAATAACCCCTGCTGTATTGTTTAAGATACCAGAGTTTAACTTTTCGAATGTTGCATAGGGAGGTTGTGCTGCAGACGAAACAGTAAGGTTACTTTTATTGCCTCCAGCGTAAAGACCTAAATCTCCAAAAGAAAAAGAGTTGCCATCTGACTTTAAACCTCCATTGTTTAGCAGATCAGCAATTTCACTGTAATTTTCAATCCCACTCATTAAACTACCAACTGAAAATATATGCTCCGTGCTGCCAAGCGTAATTTTTAATTTTGAGTTTGCATCTAGCCCAGATAAGGCAGCGCTAAATTGTATTTTTGCCTGCGATTTTAATGAAGCCAAATCTGTAATATTGTCGGCATTCTCAATATAACCGATTACCCCATCACTAACAAAACTAATTGAATTTGCGGCGTCGCGTGGATAATTAAGTGACGAATTCAACTTTAATAGATTATCGTTTTTCACTTCGTCAAATCGTTCAATAGATATTGTTGTATTACTTGCGTTACTACCTTCAGGCTCAACCGAATAAAATGAACTCGCAGCAATATCTTTACCATCTTTGATCTGTAACTGCAGATTTTCAGAACTATTATTGCTTATTTTTACATTAAAACTGTCACCTAGAGCTGGTTTGCCTTCTACACTGAACCGAAGGCCATCCAGTTCGGTACTTCCTTTAAATTCTTCTAATTTTTTCCCAGAGCTGTCTGTAATAATCCATAAATCCTTTGCCCCATCATATTGAACGCCACGGCTCTCGCCCATTAACTTCTCAAGATTTCCTTCTACTCTCAATTGGGAAGTGCTTTCACGGGTGGAAGCTTTTTTTATCTCAACAGCATCCAAGCTAAAAAAATCTCTACCTTGATTACCATCTAGATCTACACCGAAGCGGTGTACTTCATTAAATTCTTCAACCAAGCTTTTTGTTAGTTCATCCAGAGATCTTTTTGCTGTAGTTAGGCCAATATCAGCAGCCATATTACCAGCGATCTTACCAGAGTGTATTTGAATTACAGTCGAAGCGCTTCCCAATCCATTGTCTATATAAATCTTTGAGGCTCCATCAACAGTGAGCAATTTGAGCTTTTTATGGCTGAGACCTTCTAGTAGAGTTTGACCTTGACCAGTCGTACCCAAAGTAACCTTGACTGCTCCATTCTTTAAATAATCGACGGAAATATCTGCAGACTCACTTAAATTTTTTAAATAAGTATCTCTCTGGTCAAGCAGATTGTTAGGTGTACTTTTAGGACTTGTATTACCTAAAATTTCCCTTTGCACAGAGCCAAGAAGGTCCATTGTATTATTAAAATCTTTTAGGTTATTGGCAATATTATCGTTAACAAGCTGTCTGATATCCTTAATTCCAGTAGCAACATTTTTTATCGCGGCAACAACGCCTCCTCCAGAGTCAAGTGCGACGTGCCTGGCCGCAAGATCAGATGGGTCTTGAGAAACCGTTGAAAGTGAAGCAAAAAAATCTTGTAATTTGTTTGCAACCGTTGCTTCGCCTGGGCGCAATACCTGTTCAAGTCTTTGTAATACTAATGTTTGTGAAGTAGAAAATGATAATCCCGATGATGCCTTTTGAAGTTGAACATCAATGAACTGATCAAACGCCCTGACAATCCCATCCACCTTAACACCATAGCTTGAACTAGGCGATACTGACAAAACGTCTGCTGACCCAGATCTAACTTCGGTAAGATTAGCCTCGCGACGAGAGTAGTTCTCGTTGCCAACATTAGCAATGTTTTGTCCTGTGGTTGCCAACCCCTCTTTGTAGGCTTGCAGTCCTGATTTTGCAATTCCAAAGATATCGCTCATTCTTAGATCCTAGATTTTGACATCTGTCTTACAATTACATCTGCAATACCTATATCGACTAATTTACTGGAACTATTAGCCAACTCTTGATCAAACATTTGTTCAAAGTTGTCATCAGCTTTGGAATCGAAAAGACCATCACTCAGCTTACTTTCTCTTGCTTGCCGCAAAAGAGTTTCTAGGAAAATTGCTTCGAACTGATCCGC
Source organism: Methanobacteriota archaeon (assembly GCA_002726395.1). Lineage (GTDB taxonomy): Archaea > Thermoplasmatota > Poseidoniia > Poseidoniales > Poseidoniaceae > MGIIa-L1. Next base: position 6,447 of record PBTA01000062.1, read on the forward strand.
AACGTTCTGTAAATCACTTAGGGGTTGATCACTTGTTTTTGGATGTTTTTGCTCAATCGAAAATTTTTTATCNAAACCTGAACCATATCCAGACTTNAACAAACTTATATCCATGTAGTTCTTCATTTGCCCATCGACCATAGCATAAAACCTCAGATCACAATTAGCTCAGCATTAAGAGCGCCGGCNTCTCTAAGCGCCTCCAATATCGCAACCAAATCAGAAGGCGTAGCACCCACTGCGTTGATNGCGTCTACCAATTCGCTCAAAGATACACCTGCATCGAAAAGAAANGCTTTAGCTACNTCTTCTTGAACTTCGATTTCTGTATCAGCTANAGCAGCAGCGCCAGCATTTGCTTGAGCACCCTCTCCTATCGCAATTGCNTCTCCNCCATCAACGTTTTGATCTTCGTTTACTCGAACAGATAACGTTCCGTGAGAAACAGCTGCCGGCGTCACTTTAACATTTCCNCTTATCACCAATGTACCTGTGCGAGAGTTNACAATTATTTTTGCAGGAGGCTCGGCACGCTCAACTTCTAAATTTTCTANCAATGAAACAAATGCAACTTTTTGAGATGGATCACTGGGAGCTCTTACGCGAATGCTATTCGTATCTAGTGGTATTGCAGTATCGGCTCCAAAATTATTATTTATTGCTTGGGATACATTGTAAGCAGTAGAAAAATCACCCCTATGTAAATTTAAGATTACAAAATCGGTATTTAAAAATTCTGTCGGCACCATTCTTTCAACTGAAGCCCCTCTAGGAATACGTCCAACGGTGGGAATATTTACAGTAAGCGATGAGTTGTCGGCGCCAGTTACACCAAGGCCACCAACCACTACGTTTCCCTGTGCTATGGCATAAGTTTCTCCATCCGCTCCTAGTAGTGGAGCCATTAACAGCGTACCACCCTTCAAAGATTCAGCACCACCAATGGTTGAAATTGTTACATCAATGGCCTGACCTTGCTTGGTAAATGGAGGTAAATCTGCAGTAATCATCACAGCAGCAGCATTATCTCCGTTTAAACCTTCAACTTCTGTTGTCACTCCAAAACGGGAGACTAAAGACTGCATTGACTGAAGAGTGATACCAGTATTCCCATCACCCGTACCAGCCAAACCAACAACCACACCATAACCGACTAATTGATTAGATCGCACACCTGCGAGAGACGTCAAATCTTTTAATCTATCAGCGAGAACAGGGCTAGTTTGAATGCAAGCCACCGCAATAAATACCCAAAAATATTTAAATTTTTGCATTATCAGCTCCTAAATCGGCGATACAGTCTCAAGAAACCTAGAATACCAACCTTTTTTTCCAGAAACTGCAGTATCCCCAGCTCCAATATAATCAATATCTGCATTAGCTATCCTATCCGACGGCACTACATTGTCTGAGGAAATATCTCGTGGTCTGACGATACCACTCACACGAATATACTCATCCCCATTATTTAAAGTCAGCTTTTTTTGACCTAATATTTCAAGATTTCCATTTCCAAACACTCTGACAACATGCACAGAAATCAAGCCAGATAATGAATTCGATTGATTGCTTGAACCAGAGCCTGTAAACGACTGCTCGGTACCAGAAGAAAGGTCAGTAGAGTCGGGGATTAAATTTTTTCCAGCTAAATTTTCTAAGATATTCGGTAATGTGACTTTAGAGTCGCTTGACTTTGAACTTGCCGCATTTTGTGATTTCGTGGCAGCAAAACTCTCAGTGAATGATACGGTAAGAATATCACCCACTCGGTGTGCTCGACTTTCCATGGCAAATAATCCACTTTGATTTGGTTTGTAAATGGCGCCATAGTCTGATTGAACTTGCTCTTCCTCCATATTGCCTAAATAGATTGGCTCAAAATCCTCACTCCTTCGGTCCTCAATGTACTGTCCACAGGATGGAATTAATATTATAAAGAAAAATAAAATCTTTTTCATGTATCACCTAGAGATTTCTTGAGATAAACTGCATCATCTCATCAACAGCCGTTATTGATTTGGAACTTACTTCATACGCCCTTTGAGTTTCGATCATATCCACAAGCTGTTGTACAACATTTACGTTTGAACTCTCAACGTATCCTTGTAAGACTTTTCCAAAACCACCATCGAGCGGAGCACCTGCTTGAGGCTGGCCACTTTCTGACGACTCAACCAGAAAATTTTCACCAATTGGTGTTAGACCTCGAGGGTTGCTGAAATTTACAAGTGATATCTGACCGACTTCTTGCCCAAAATCATTCCCTGGGACTGTAACACTTACGATGCCACTATTCGAAATGTTTATTCCAGTTGAATCTGCGGGAATTGTGATCTGAGGTTGCACGACGTAACCACTAGAAGTTGTAAGTAACCCTTCTGCATTTCTTGAAAGCACGCCAGCCCTAGTATATCCAACTCTGCCATCGGGAAGAAGAGCCTGAAAAAAACCTGAGCCATCAATTGCTAAATCCAAAGAGTTATCGGTACTTACAAGCCCACCCTGAGTAAAAAGCTTTTGAGTGCTTACTACCTTTACACCAGTTCCAACTGCAAGCGGAGATGTTAATGCAGCATTATCAGCGGTCTGTGCTCCTGCATTTTTTACAACTTGGTAGAAAAGAGATTCAAAGTTTGCTCTATCTCTCTTAAAACCAGTGGTGTTTACGTTGGCAAGGTTATTTGCAATTACCTGCATTTTGTACTGCTGAGCAGTAAGACCGGTTTTAGCGACGTGCATTGCTGATGTTGACATTTTTTTG
>PBTA01000018.1 GCA_002726395.1 Methanobacteriota archaeon
AACCCACATATTCTTCAAAACATCAGTCGTTTTGGCCATGACGTCATCACATAATGCTGAAGCATGGGAGAGAGTAAATCTTTCACTAGATGAATTAGCCAAATCTCTTTCGTGCCATAGAAGGGCATTTTCGTAAGTTGGTATAATCATAGAACGAACTATTCTTGCAAGTCCGCTAGCATTTTCAGATTTTATGGGGTTTTTCTTGTGCGCCATTGTTGATGAACCAACTTGTTTCTCAACGTCAAATCCTTCACCAGCCTCAGCAATTTCAGAGCGCTGCAAGTTACGCACTTCTTGTAATATCTTTTCACATGTGGTTGCGACATTGGCTAACCATGAGATATATTCTACATATCTATCTCGACCAACAACTTGTGTGGTTGCCAGTGGTACTCCAAGCCCTAAATGGGTCAAAATCAATTCCTGTAACTTTCTAGCATGCACACCTTGTGCTGCACCGGTTCCAACAGCCCCTAGAAATTTACCAACAGCAATCCTCGGGCTTCTTTCATCAAGTCTAATCAATTGTCTTCTTAATTCATCTAGCCATACTGCAGCTTTTAGTCCGAAAGTAATGGGGACGGCGGCTTGACCATGGGTTCTACCTAGCATTACAGTGTCCCTTTCTCGCTCTGCTACTTCAGCACAAATATTGATGAGTCCACATATTCTTGCCCGTAACATAACCATACTGTCTCTCAACTGTAGTCCCACAGCAGTATCGACGATATCATTAGAAGTGGCTCCTAAATGGATACACCAACCAGCATCTCCGGCCGCTTCTGCCATTGCTTTTGTTAATGCCATTATGTCGTGTCTAGTTTCTGCTTCGATTTCTGATACCCGTTCTTTAGTAACCGATGTTGGATTAGAAATTGCTGCAACAGCCTCATAGTCTTCTTTAGAGACTCTGCCGAGTTGCATGTGAGCCCAAATTAGAGCCCTCTCAACTTCTAATTGTCTTTCATGTCTTCCAAGTTCAGACCATATATGTTTGAACTCTTGCGACCCGTATCGGTAATCTAGTGGACAGAATGCCATGGTGAGGGGTCATGGACAACATCCTATAACATTTCGATTAGATTTGGTGGTTATTTACTTCGAAAATAGTAAAACACCGCTCAAAAGTTATCATATTACAGTAACCTGCCAAAATATTGAAACCCTTGTTAACAAATTAAGAGTTAATGTCCGATAAGTCTGTCAATGTGGAGAGTAGAACATCCTCCCAAGATAAGCGATGGACAATAATGGCTGCATTGTTAGGTACAAATACAGCAGTGATGTTGTTTCAAGGCATAGAACAGGAATCTAATCCCAAATTTATCAGAGAAATCGCCTTAGCAATAATAGCGGCAACATTGCCATTTCAAGGTATATACTTCCTTATTTACACATTTTTAATGGAAAATTCCGGTAAGCTTAGCGAAGAGATGAAAGATCGTTTGAATAGGGCCTCAGCGGTCTGTCAACTAGTTGCTTATCTATCACTGGTTGGTGTCTGTATGATGTGGTATAACATATCTAATTACGTCGGGGTATTTTTCATAATATCTTCATTGTTAGCAATCATATTTATCAGAATTGCCATGAATCCGGCTAGCATTGAGGCAGCGAAAAAAGTAGACTCAACTAAGTAATTTTAGACCCAATCCAGTAACTGTTGCTACGATGAGTAATAATATCATCATAGATACCGGGCCATATTGGTTCTTATCATCCATGGCGGTTCCTAGAAAACCATCGCGTGATATAGCATGCTTCAAACTTTCAGCTTCAGCATATTCTCCCTGGGGCTTACGTGGGATTCTCTCTCCCTTTTTTACCACGTAACTGGTTTCATTACTGGCCGCTTTCTCGGACTCGGGCATGTTTGATGGTCTAGGTGGTAGGTCAATAGTATTTGCATCATTTAGCCAAAATAGTCATTCACTTTAGCCGTCACACCTGCAAACATGCGATGGAATACTAGTAAGTCTACTAATCGAATTCATTTAGCAATTGAGGGTAGTTGTGGGGGGACAACTGTTGGTTTACAAATGGCAGCTAACCACATAAGTGAGGGGAGTCGAGTACTTTGGGTTGGTCTAGATATGCCAAATCCAATAAGGTTCCAACAGTTATTTGCTCATATATCACCAGTTGCATCCTCAAAATTCCATGCAATGATGATGTCTGGAACCTTGGATAAAGCAGTTGACGCACTCATTTCCGCGGCAAAGAATTTACCTTCTGTCTCGCTAATAATTTTAGATGACTGGTGCGACAACAGCGGTAAAATTTCTAAAAAACATTTGAGTGAAATTCAACGGTGTTCTGATAATATTAGTAAAGATATCAAGATAATTCTAATCAGCAAAGGGACAGTTGATGCTAGCGGAAAGAAAACTGGTGCGATATTTGCCCGTAGTGAAAATTACTTTCGAGAACATGGTTTTGAAATTTGGACATTGTCCAAAAGCAAAGATGGGCACTACAGAGAGTTATTAATTAGTGAAGTAGTGACTAAATTGAAGATTGTAGACGAAGGAATGGAATTAGTTTCTTAATCATCTATTTCGCCTAATAATTCAGCCATTTCTTCTAGAGCATCATCATCGGGCTCTTCAAATGCGGCAGGGTCCTTAGCCCCACCACCCATTTGATCCGAACCCGCCACTTTTGGGGCATTATCCTCAACAGAAGACTTACGGTTATGTTTTGCCTGATTTATTATGAAGTATATCATAACGAAAAATGAAATAATGAAAATAATGTATGCTATACTCTTGGTAGTTGATTCATCAACCATGTTGTAACCAAGGGGGTTTGATTATTGTACCTTCCCCTTAGGATAAGTTGTTATTTTTAGTTCCAATCTAATGGTTTTGATAAATGCCTTCTGGCATCAATAGGCGGTTGAAGCCAGTCTTTCGAAGGAGGTATTCTTTCAATCTCAAGCCATAAAGTTTGAGAGATTCTTCGGCATTTAGGACATCTTACAGGTTGATTTTTGCCCATCGATTTCATAGTTACTTGACAGTCGTGACACAGTGGGCGTTTACGTTTAGGTGTGGCAATTAATACTCTTATTTTTTCTAAATGAATAGAACCATCGGGACTTTTCAAGCCATTAAATTCAATCTTGTCGCCTTTTTCCAGCCATTGCGATAAATGTTTAATTTTGCCAGATTCAGCAAATGCCAATAACTTGCCATTATTATTTGTTTCAATAACAACAGTACCTCTCTTCAAAATACTAGTTTTGGTTACGACATCGGTTTTATCATCTGATAGATGGTCATCTGTTGCTTGATTAGTCCGAAATACGATGTGTCCTTCTGCTTGTTCAGTATTTGCCGCATCAAGTAGTAATTGACAATTTTTTTCTGCAGCTGCCATTGTTTTGGCTCTTATTCCAAATAATACCGGGCAATTACCCCTCGGAGCAATTAAAATATTATTTGACCTAATATCTCTAGACATGAAAGTCTCAGGGTCATTATCAACTACTGCTAATGCAGACATGTCAATCTTTCGCTTTTTACGACCAGTAATCGATTCGCTTGTGCGCCATGATATTGCTTCAAATGTATGATTGAGACCTGGCCAAATAACGGCAGCGGAAGCTCCAATTACACCATGTCCACCCCAAGAGAAATCTGCTTTAGGGACCTCCTGTTTGTTGACTTCTTTAGTCACAGCAGACCAGTAAAAATCATCTTTTGGCTGTCTGTTAAACCACACCATTCCAGGGTCAGTAGGGTACTGTTTTCTTTGATAGTCTTTGGAAGTCGATATATTGTCCTTGAGTGGCAGTATTTTTTTATTCCACCAATCTTCTAGAAATTGTATCAATTCTTCTTCATTGTCATCTGTGATGATTTCAATTGCAACAGCGGCATTCCCGCGTGTTCTTTGTGCAGCATATGGCCACAATCTAACTAATCTTGGGTTTTGGTAGGTAAATTGTGGTGGTAAATTACTAATCAATTGGTACAGTGTGTGTGTTGTACAACCTCCATTAATATGATCTGTATCATCAATTCCCAGCCAGCCCATATTCTCACCTCACTGGTTGGAAAAAATCTCCGTTGTCCTGTGGGTCTAGCAATCTTTCTTTTACTTCGATAATTCCAATATCTGCTCTAACCTTGAATAGTCTGGCGCCAAAACCCCAACCTGCACCTAAGTCACTATTCCTGTCCCCGACTATCAGGTCTAGTTCATGCACAGGAGTTGGTTTATCCTTCCACCAATTGATTGTTGTTGCTTCAATTGGAATTGCAACATTTTTGTTCAATTGTAAAGGTAATGACATATCACCTCGCAGTATTTTATCACCCAAATACAACATACCCGGCATTGGTTTGCGGCATGAGCATCGATCAAATTGTCGATGTGGACAGGTTATAATTAAATCAATAAATGCATCACTGTTGGTTTTTAGCATAATCCTAGATAACTCATTATGAATTTCATGAAGTTTTTCTTCATCCCATAAATTTCTAAATATTGCCGATTGATTGGTGACTATACATATCATGAATCCTAACCTTTTGAGGTTGGCAATAGTTTCTGCTGCTCCATTTAGAAGTATTAATTCATCTGGGTTGTTGATATAATTTGGACTACCAATATTGAGCACTCCATCTCTGTCGACAAAAGCAATCGCACCATTTGGCTTTACACCTTCAGGCCATTTGGTCGCATAAACCTCAACAACCGCCCCCAACATGTTTAGCCCTAGGCAATTATGTTGATGTTATTTTGCATTCAATGCAAGTTTTCAAATCGACTGAGTTATTGGGCGAAGCATGGAGGCTCAATCAATAGTAGCAGTGATTGGAGCAATCGGCTTGATATCGCTGGCACTTTCGTGGCATCTTCGAGGTGGTAATTCTGTAAGATTGGCCCAATTAGGCTGGATATTTGTTGGAATCTATTTTTTCTCTGGTGCCTGGAAATATCAAGCAAAAGGCGATATAATTCTAACCATGATGAGTTTGGTTGCTTTGCCTATGACCGTTGGACTGGCATATTGGGAATCTAATACAACCGATAAAAGGTCTAGAAGCGCACTGAATTGGGCAAGGGGTGCAATGGCTTATGCTGGTGGACCATATTTGTTAATTTCGCATGTTCCCTGGCTTAATGTCCTAGCAATTTGGTTTGTTGCATCCCAAGTTGCGTTATTCTACCGATTGTCTGGAACAGGTGATATAGAACTTGGTGAAACTTGGGTTGAAACTACCTCTGGAAAGGTTACTTGGGATGAGTGGGATGGAAATCGATGGTTTAGTGCTGATACGATTGGTGAGTTTCCATTTCAAACCGAACTTGTCATGGCAGATGGTTCATTTATTGGAATAAATTTCGTTCTAGCCTGTACAGCTCTACAATCAATGGTGATATTCATTGGCGCAATCTCAGTTTTGGACCTTGGATGGAAACGTCGAGTTCGTGCAATCATGTTTACCATTCCTGTAATTCATATTTTGAATGTGTTTAGAAATGTTGGTCTCATTTGGATGCATCAAACCTACACCACTTGGTCTTTTTACGGAATGAACGTATTTGAGTTCGGTCATAACTATGCATCAAGATTCGTATCACTTTTTGCCATGTTTTTCATGGCCTTAATCATGTTTGAAATCTTACCAGAGCTCCATCGGCATATCGTAAGGCTTCTCAAACCACTTGGTATAATGCAACCGGATAAGAAAAAAGTCTAACTCTTAGACCAAGGTTGAGTTGAATCTGTTCTCTGCCACTTACTACCAGAGCCTACAGGGAATTCTAAGACTTCATTACCATTTGAATCAATCATCCCTAGTAATTGGTTCGGGGGTCTAGCCGGTTCGGCTATTAATTGCTCAAAAAAATTATCTTCAACTAGATTATTTTGTGGTAACTCAAGTATGTTACTTTCGGGTTGATTATTAGGAGTATAATCCGTGGTTTGCTCTGGTAACTCAGGAGTCTGTTTGATAGACTCAGAGGTATTATCTTCCATCTGCATCATTCTATCAGATAGGTCAAATTGCTTATCTGAATCCCAAGTAATCGAATTGTCTTTGCTACGTGAATTCCTAGAGACTAATACTAGCATTGCCAGTAATCCAATGGCCATTATCGCTCCAGCTGAATAAATCAAATCGTTAGCAATACTAGGGGCTAAGTCAGCATTATCCCCTACACCATCACCATCAGAATCTTTTGATTCATCGGGGTCATTAGGAAATAAATCATCAACATCTGGAACTCCATCGCCATCTCCATCAAAAGCATCAAATGTTGTTGTACACAATAACACTAGAATTTCTATTTCAGTTTGGGAAATACGTAAGTTAGAGTTAGAATCTGTTTCAAAGAAATCGTATTTATTTTCATAAACTTGGGAAGACAATATTTCGATGCTGACTTCTCTGTTGTCGGGAGATAATTGATTAAAAATCAATTCGATCTCATTGTCACAATTACAGGAAATTTGTAAAACTTCGGCAAATTCTACCTCGCCATCTTGGTTAATATCAAGTTCTGAAAACAAAACAATATCGCCATTTATTAGTATATTCTTGGCTTCTTGTTCGCTCAATGATCCATCTTTATCAAGATCCTTGCTGGTCATTTCCTTGGTAGCTAAATCTCGACAATCCTCCGTTACCACAGGGTTTTTTGGTTCCTCTATAGGGTCAATAAATTCTGAATAAACCCATGAGGCGATTATGGTAACTTCACTGATGTCTTCTATGGCCTTTAGAGTTATCTCAAATCTGCCATTTGCTGGCAAATTAATGAAGATTTGTTGCTCGGTATTGACTCCATCCGAATTTATGGAGACCTGCTCTGCCGTTGGTTCTGCTCCAGGTCTTTGTCTTCCAGATTCTCCAAAATCTTCATCAAAGAAATCAAAGAAATCATCAAATCCAAAATCAATAATATTTCCTGTGGCTTCTAATTCCAAATCCCCAGTGCCGCCATAGGTCGAAATTGATAAGTAATCACCGGGTTTTTCCAAATCAACAAAGAAGTTTAGAGATTCTCCAGCAGGCGCTGCTATTCCAGATATCTCATCTCCGTTGAACAACTGTATTGGCGTTCCATCGTACTGCCAAACATACCTGTCTTCAAACGAGGCCGTTATTTTCACCTCACCAAAGACCATGTCAGTCTCCAGCAAAATGTACCACATACCAGGTGTTGGATCATTAAATCCTATCTTATCACCTGCTCCAGGGCTGTTACTACTGTGAGTGAAATCCGAAGAAGTAGGTGCTTCTGCTAATTTCATGAATAAGGATGCTTCTCCAAATCCTGATTCAAGGTCAACTTCAAGACGTTCTGTGTCTTGAGGCACATTTACTTTGAAGTATTGCAATAGTCCATCATATCCACTTAGCGGACCGTATGGAACTCCCGGTGTGAGTTCAATAGCGTCCTCTGGTTCGATATTTTCCGGTTCATATGTCATGGCTGCTGCTATAGTGAAGTCATTTGCTCTGCCATAAGTATAAGCTGCGACATAATATATTCCAGGCTCAACATCGTAAAGAGTAACTTGTTGTTCATTGCCAGGACCACCATCCCAAGCAGACTTTTGCATTTCCATGCCCATCTCTTCATCTTCAAAGAATGGTTCTTCAAATCCAAAGAAAACCCCAAACGGGTCTGGAACAGTCCCCCAAGATATTGCTAGATCTACATTGCCATTGCCGCTGTAGGTTTTTACTGTTAGTGTGGACAAATTTTCTGCAACATCAACATAATAATACAATATACGGTCTTCTTGAGGAGTTCCTCTGCCGCCTTCAATAGTCTGGTCTGTAACAGGGATACCGTTAATCAGTTCAGTCATTTCATCGAGTTCTGGTGGTGGGTCTGCAACTTCCATGTATGAGTAGATGACTAAATTTTCAATATCTTCTTTTGGCACTATTACCATCCAAAGAGTTCCTTCATCTGGCCATGACCATTGTTCGAACATAAATCCCCATTCCATACTTGCGTGTCGGTCATGATTCCAAGAATTTGGAATAAATTCGTGCCCAAAGTAAGCATCAAACTTTTCTTCTTCATCCCAGAAGAAATCTTCAAACTCATGGTATGCATCAATCATTAGACTGCTGGTTAGTGGTTCAATTTCAATGAAGAACAGTAGCTGGTCGCCTTCTTTTCCAGAAATNCCGCTCAATTCTTTATCGCTNAATAATTCTACTGCTTGAGCAACGATTGTCCCATCAGGCATAACCCACGATGCACCATCGATTTCACCTATCCGGTCTTGATACAAGTCNCTAGTTAAACTCCCTTCTCCTTCGGGGAATTGCCAAGAGCTCGACTCTGTTGAGTTACTTATCGTCACGTTATCTATCATGCCAGTAAAGTAATTACAATCACAACCAGCGCCCATTTTACCAATAAATAATTCATCACAATCGGCTCCAGATTGATAACAATCATTAGAACCAAAATTNCCCTGCGGAATGTTGGTATCCTCAATTGGGATAAGACCAGCAGGCTCACCATTTATGAAAAATTCACCATACGTCCCTGACTCTATTTTGACACTTACGTGAGTCCATTCATCAGTATTTATGGTGATATTAGAGGTCGGGTGGCGAGATATTGAATATTCACTGGAATATCCCAAGTTGCCGTTATTGATGTAGAGTCCCCAGCCATAATCACCCATCATAGTGATGAAATTTAATCCTGATGTATCCACCATGTTTACCATTGCTGAAATTTCAATAACTTCAGAGTAATTAGGTAACTCTTCGTCAATGACAATTTTATCATCGATGCCATCAAATCTAAGGGCATAATCTGCACCTGGACCAACTTCTACAACTCCGTACACAGGGAAGTACTGCGGGTCGTTTTCTAGGTCGTTCCAATAGCCGGGCATGATGTTTCCCATGTTGGTACTTGCAATGTGCACATAATCTTCTTCGCCATTGGCAGAGGGTTGTTCAGCACCCCAGTTTCTATATAAAAATGGAGTTCCATCATGCCATCGATAGTCACCCTCAGAATTGTAGTCTGATAGCCCAATCCACAAATGTCTTGAAAGGTTGTCAAAACTGGCAAATGTTTCCATTAACCATTGATTTTCTTGCTGGTCATCTACGGTTACCAAAAATCCATCTANGCCTAAAGCAACTTGAGCAGATTCACTCCATGATGCTTCGCTAAGCAGGTGATATGTATTATTGTTGTACGGGTTTACTGCGGTATGTAAAACTTCGATGTCTGATACATCCTCTGCCTCAACATTAGTAGATAATAAAGGCGCAGAAAGTGAAATCAGAAAAATACTGACCAAAACGAGTGATTTGGTAAATTGGTTCATGCTATCAATTTTGACACCTAACTGTCCCATTAAAAACTAGTGGTTGGCTGATTGTGGTTTATCGCTTCATTTTTTTACCACCAATTCTAAGTTCGGTCTCAAGTGGCATCTGGTGTTCCCAAGCAAATTCTTTGACTATTCTCCAACCTTTTTCTGAACCTTCGTAGTCTTTAACTTCGATTATTTTGTTTCGAGTATTTGCTTTAAAAGCCGCTACAGGCTCTGCATTTTTGAATACCAAGTAGGCAGAACCAAACCCGAATCTTTCCTTCATTACATCGGCAAAATAAGGTGCGATTGGATCACTTGGTGGCAACACAAAGTCTCTTATTGGTTTGATATCTTTGGCCTCATCTAGTAACTCTTTTCTGCCCCAACAAACTTCATGNAGATCCTCAATCAAGAATCCTTTAATCAGTGTTTCATCTTGTTCGAATTCGTTGAGCACAGATTTAATTTCTTCTGGCTTAAATGGTGTTCCTGCTAATCTCATAAATTGTTTTAGGGTAATAATTGGATAGTCTGTAACCATTTTNCTCAAGTATTCTTTCCGAAGTTCAACNCTATCCAGGGACTGGTTTGGTTTTACAGTTCTAAATCCGCCCCTAAAGTCTTGAACTATATGTCCTGTCCTGATTAACGGCTGAACCAGTTTACGAAATTCCGATTGCGATAAAGCATGTCTTTCCTTGAAGATATTTGGGTCAGAATTGGTTGAGAAAAAGTCTACAATGTCGAGTAAGTCTTCATCTGCAGGTTCTCCCCTAATGACTTGAAGGTCTTGAAAATGTTCATANGTAGCCCAAACTTGATGNCCTCTTAGATTGACTCCTTGGTGTAATCTATTTGCACTAGCCATGCTCTTTAGGTCTGCTCGATAAACCTCACAACGACCTCTTAAGGCAAAATCATCTCTTATTTCAGGAATCTTTTTCATAGCAATTACTTCATTTTCTANTCGNGTACTTTGATGCAGGAAATGACGGTGGAAAAGGGCTCTTTCTGCAATCTCTCTTGGTTGTGGGTCAACGATCCCCCCGCGAATCATTCTCTCTCCAGTTAACTTAAACCCAATATTTTCGAGATGTTTTCTAGTTTCAGGGTCTAATTGAGATACTGGTTCACTGTTGAAATTGGTCAACACTGCAACATCAACTAACTGGTCGGAATGGTTGTCTAATAGGACAGAAAACGCCTCACAAAATTCTTCGATGTAAGCATTAGGTATGTGTAAGTCTTTAACTTCTANATAATCATTTACTTTGAACATCAATACCTTACCGATTGGGTCGACACCTTTGAACACAGGAAGATACCAACCACGGTCTAAAATACTGCGAACTTCCCAAATGAATCTTGACACATATGGGTCTGACTGTGTCAAAATTCTCAGTTCTCCGTCTTCTCTACTAGCCCTACTTAATTTGTCTACTTCGTCTGGCATACAATAGAAGGCTTCAGGCTCGGGCACCAAGGAAACAACCTTGGCAATCCTGCCAGATTTCTCTAAATTCATCAACGCTATAGTCAAGTCTTCATAGGATCTGGTGACAAAAAACCTCAATGTGTGGGATTTAATTGGCCCCAATCTTTTCACCACATCAACCAATGAATCTTCGAAACTCATCGGTTTGTAGACGCCCAATACACGATGGAATAATGATAATTTTCTTCTCCTTCCAACAACATCTTCAAATTGTTTTACCACTAACATTTGGCGTTCCAAATTATCCAGTGCTCTCTTCAAATCTCGGTGCAGGGATTTAAATTCATCACCTTTAGGGAAATCTTGCATTATCTCCTGTCTAGTTACATTTATGCCAGGNGGTATTTTTTNCAATAATTGCTCTTCCATTGCGCCGATCCATGGTTCAGGTTTCAATCCAAGAAGCATAGGAATATTCTTTCTTGTGGTATAACCAATTCGATTATGGAGTAATCTGCCCATTATCACATCAGAATCCATTTGAAGGTCTTTCCAATCTTTAAACCTAAATTCTCCAACACGGTACATTAATTCTTGTTGCTTTTGAAATATAACGTGTGAATCAAATGCCGAAAAACCATCATCATATTGGGCAAACGATTTATCGAAAACCATATTTTGAACCCAACGATATTCGACTACCTCTTCTTCACCACCAGTCAGTCTATGCTCGTCAATTTTCAAGATGTATTCAGCATCATCTGTTTGTTTGTAAAAGCCGACAGAAATGACATTTCTTGATTCNAGTTCGAGTAAAATACGATCTACTAAAGTTTTTGAGAATGGCAACCTTTGCTCAATATCATCAACCATCTTAGGTCCTTCGCTACCTAACATTTCGATAATCTTGACACGCATAGCAACGTGAGGATCGCTGACTTTCATATCTTTCCATTTGGTCGGTTTTAGGCCATCATATTCAACAGCAATCTGATATTGTAATCCATCAATGTGTAATTCTCTTAGGTCTTTGGCATCTTTGCCACCATTAGAAGCGAGGCAGCCCAAAGTACCATGGATTTCAGCCATGTAGGGTGTGAACCATTTTTCATCTAATTCTGGTGAACCGGTATTTCTGATTTTCACTATATCGCCATTTTGACATAAGCTTTCTACCCAACCACTTAAAATTTCGATATCGATATTCTGAAGTTTTTCTTTGTATAGCGGATTTTTGAATGATTTATCCAATCCTCCTCCTTGAGACATTAATTTTAACAATTCTCCCGGGTTTTTTGGAATTGGAGCTTTATTCAAGTAATAGTTGGTTAATTCTTCCGCCGATAATTCAGTTGCTAAAGACCTTGTTCCAAGTAATCTCTGCAATATTGTTGGGTCAATATCCTTGACCAAAAATGCTCTAGTCTTCATTGACATTAAATCTTCAAAGGCTGACATGAACAATGACATTCCAAGNCTGGAAGGTATAGTCATTTTTTGATGAACAATTCTGGCTTCTCCTTTAACACACAAACTTAGGAAATCATTCAAACTGTTTAGGTCAATATCACCAAACATAATCTCATTTTTCGCTTCCCTCATCAATAAACTGTCTTCAATAGTTCGATGTTTATTCAGTAATGCATCGGCTTTTTGTTGAAACTGTTGCGGACTAATTTCATCTGCCCCAATTCTTTTTGGAATGATTAAAGAGCGTCCTGCAACTTCTTTGAATCGTTTGGAGAATATTTGTGTACTTATGATGTGCCGTTCGATTACTTCGATATGATTTTGATTTTTGAATGAATCATACATTTCTCTCGGCTCAATTTCTTGTGAGGTTCTAAGCAAAAGGCCATTTTCATCAAATGACATTTCTATTACACTAATCCCCTTACTTTCAGCCAGTCCTGCCAGGAAATAGCCCAGAGCCGTATTGAACCCTCTGCCTCGACATGTAGTAATCATGTATGTTGGATGNCCACTACTGATTATTTGTTCAACTAATATTCGATTAGGATCTGGTACTTGGAAAGAATCTATAGAATGCTCCTCTAGATGTCGAGCAATTGCATTTGCCACAATATTTGATAGTCCATAAGCATCGCATAAAATCATTCTTGGGTCAATTTCTTTTCTCAATGCNACTATACAGTGTCCGATAAGGTCTAGTAAAGCACTAGACAATTCTCTTGAGCGAGACCTAGCTTCTCCAGACCATGATGGAACAGTTGGTCGATAACCAGTAACNGCAGTCACATTGACTCTAGTACCTTGAATATTGGTTACTCTGTAAGTTGAACCACCGAGTAGAATGACATCGCCACCACGCAGATTAGAAACAAATGAACCACTCAATTGACCAAGTACTGAACCCTCTGCGTTGAATACTAAGTATGAATTATCTGGCGCAATCGTTCCTATATTTGTATAATAAATCATTCTTGAATAGCCACGCTTACCGTATATGTTCTCTTCCCAATCAACCCAGACTCTTCGTTCTTCTTCAAGCATGTCTAATACTTCAATAAAATCATCATATTCAAAATTTCTATAAGACCAAGCATTGACTATTACTTCATAGGCTTCATCAATATCCAATTGATTGATAATAACTAGTCCTATCATAAACTGAGCGACTACATCCAGGCTATTTTCTGGGAAATGTAATATGTCCATTTCACCCTTTTGAATGGCTGATTGTAACGCAGCAAGTTCTATCAGATCGTCAACGCTTGTTGGTAGAAATCTAGCTCTTGGGATACCGCCCACATGGTGACCAGCCCGACCAATTCTTTGTAGTGCAGTAGCTATGTCTCCTGGACTGCCAACTTGAATTACCAAATCAACGGACCCAATGTCAATTCCCATTTCTAGGGAAGAAGAAGTAACAACGGCTCTTAAATGACCATGTTTGAGTTTCTTTTCAACATCAAGCCGTATTTTCTTGTCCATCGAACCGTGATGACCAGCGATCAACTCACCTAGATGAGGTCTTAATCGTTGAACTAATGTTTCAGTCATTTTTCTAGTGTTGGCAAATACTAATGTTGTGGTGTGGGCAGATATTAAATCAGCAATTACGTCGATGTTTTTCTCTAAAACCTTCATCACCGACAAATCACTGAATCTATTATCTGGAATTATTATGTCTAAATCTAGTTCTCTTGAACCTGATACTTTTGCAATGCTTACTTTACTCTCGCCACTTCGTGACTCTTTATCATCACTAGAGACTAGATATTCAGCCACTTTTTCCAGTGGTTCCATAGTCGCTGATATACCAATTCTTTGAACTGGAGTTTTTAGTAGTGTATCCAAATATGACAATGTAAGACCAAGATGCACACCTCTTTTAGTGGGCACTAAAGAGTGGAGTTCATCAATAATCATGTATTCTAATTCACTTACAATCGGCTGGAAACGGGGAGAGGTAATGGCTATTGCTAAGCTTTCAGGGGTAGTTATCAAAATATGGGGAGGATGTTTAAGCATTCTTTGCCTTTCAGATTGAGGAGTATCTCCGGTCCTTAATCCGACTTTTATTTCTTGAGCACGATCTGGTAAGTAGCTCTCAGAAATCTCTGTAAGAGGTCCAATTAGGTTTCTCTGAATGTCATTTGCTAAGGCTTTTATTGGAGAGATATAAGCGCAGTGAACCTTTTTCTCCAATTTTCCATCGAGTGCTAATCTTACTAACTTATCGATAATTGTCAAAAAGGCAGTCAGAGTTTTACCAGACCCAGTTGGTGAGCAAAGTAGTAGATGTTTTCTGTCCATGATTGCTGGGATTGCTAATTTTTGTGGTCGTGTGAAATCTGGAAATTTATCCTTGAACCAGTTCCTTACCGGTGGGCATAACATTTCTAGTAAACTCTCAGTATCTTGAGGATTATCTAGATATTCAATGTCTACCATTTTATTTACACTATCCCAGTGATTCACAGTGAATGCAACAACTACTTGAAAACTTCCCCTTTAATTACATATTTACATGATTCAGTACTAATAATATTAGCAGGGGATTAGAAGAAGAAAAACATTCTTCGACAAGTTACTGCTCGCCAAACAATTCCTTTTGTTAATCTATTAAAAAACAAATCTAGTAACTTGTCAGGCATCCTAAACATTATACTTCCAATTTTGAAAGAACGTTTCGAATTTTTCATTACCCGACCCATCTGTTTTTTCCATATTTTTTCATATTCAGACAAATCTGNATCATGCTTAATATGGTCGGCAATTACTTGGCCAGCAATCCTTCCACCAATCATGGCAATGGTAATTCCTGCACCATTAGATGGCAAAACCATTCCTGCAGAATCTCCTACCAAGAGGTAATTGCCTTTGACAAAGGTTTTGATAGTCCCTGACATTGGTAAAGCACCTGCCCCTTTGAAAGTGGTTTCACCATCATATTGGTCAATGAAATTGGCTGCATACTTATTGAACGGAACTCCTTTTGCAAAGCTCTTTTGAATTCCTATGCCAATGTTGGCACCAGATGATTTAGGAAACATCCAAGCATATCCTCCGGGAGCCATTGAGCCAAAATGTAATTCAACAGCATCACCATAGTCTCCGTCTTTTAGTTGAAATTTGACTGGTATATTAACTGACTTTTCAGTCCAAAATTTCCGTCTTACTGGATCTTTATGACCTCCAGCACCAACTATCACCTTGGCNGTGATAGAATTTCCATTTCTCAAAGTAACTGTATTTTCTTCAATTTCCTTNACATATGAATTTACTAAATATTTGGCACCTGCTTCTTTTGCCATTGTCACTAATTGTTCATCATGTGCTACCCGGTTTAGAATAAGTCCTTCAAAATTATAAGACAATGATTTTCCAGATGGAGTAATAATATTCATAGTATCACATCTACGAGAAATTGCATGTTCTGGTGTTTGGAATAATTCATCCATTTCCGGAACGTTNGGGCANAATCTGCGCATCTCATCNTTGGTTGGAACTAATTCACCACATTGTAANGGCGTGCCAATAGAGCTACGTGCGTCTAAAACNAGAACGCTGATTCCCGCATTNGCAGCATAACGAGCCACGGTGCTTCCAGCAGGACCACCGCCAATTACGATNACATCNTAATCATAACTTTGTCCCATGTTGNNGCGTGCGCCTTGGTATTCTTAACCATGCGTATTGGTACATATTACTGAAAAAACAACGGTCAATTTCAAAGGTATGACACTCTACGAGTGGTTGGGGTTGAACATGACTAACGATGTTAGTAGCAGGCTAGAACGAATGTCTGGTATGTTAAAGAGAAGAGGATTTATTCTACCGGCATTCGAAATCCATGGTGGTGCCAAGGGTCTTTACGACTTTGGTCCAAATGGTGGACGCTTGAGNAATCGAGTTATCCAACTATGGCTAGAACACTGGACTTCTTTGGGGAATATTGTAGAAATTTCCTCACCGACAATTACTCCTTACGAGGTTTTAGAAGCAAGTGGACATGTAGGGGAATTTTCAGATTTCATGACAACCTGTCTTGCTTGCCAAGATGTAAGTAGGGCGGATACCTTGTTGGAAAAAGATCATCCAAACCCAGATTCGTTGGATAAGGATGAACTAGATTTGTTGTTGCAAAAACACCAACCACCATGCCCAAGCTGTACCACTAGTAAGTGGAGTAAAGTAGTTGCACAGAACTTAATGTTCAATACTACTATTGGAGCAGGAAACTCTGGAAGACCAGGATTCTTACGGCCTGAAACAGCACAAGGAATGTTTACATCATTTACTAGTCTATACCGNCATTTTCGAGAAAAATTACCTTTTGGTGCNGTACAGGTTGGTAAGGGTTATCGAAATGAAATTTCACCTCGCCAAGGGATGATAAGATTAAGGGAATTTAATATGGCTGAATTAGAATATTTNATTGATCCNGAAATCAGTCCTAAACATGATTTANCCCCCTGGGNGGAAGTAAGTTTTGATTTACTTAGCGAAGATAATGGNCAAATAAAGATGACCATTAGTAATGCTATTGCTAAGGGGATAATTAGACATCCTACAGTTGGTTACTTTATGGCCAAAACCTATGATTTTTTGATTGCTGTAGGTATTAACGCAGATAAGATAAGGTTCAGACAACACGAATCCAATGAAATGGCTCATTATGCTACCGACTGTTGGGATGCTGAAATAGAAGGGTCCTATGGTTGGATTGAATGTGTAGGAATTGCTCACCGTGGTTGTTATGATCTTGAATCACATGAAAAATACACAGGTAAAACTCTACGAGCAAGGCGAGAATTTTCTACCCCACAAGAAATTGTNATTGATGGCTGGACAATTGATGGTTCCATCGCGGGTCCGGCATTTAGATCACTTGCAGGCAAAGTAAAGGCGGCAGTAGAACAATTACCACTAGAGACGAAGTACCCGATATCTTTGAACATTGATGAGCAAATAGTATCGGTTGAATCTAATCATGTTAAGCGTTTACAGAAGACCGAAACATTGACTGGTGAATGGTTTATCCCTCATGTAGTTGAACCCGCATTTGGTATTGACCGTATCATCTGGCATGTTCTTGATCATGCATATAATGAAATTACAAAACAAGATGATAGTTACACAATGATGAAATTAAGTCCAAATATAGTCCCTATCGATTATTGTGTGTTTCCATTATTTGAAAAGGATGGCATGGGGAAACTCGCAGAAACTGTTAATCATAGATTTAACAATAAACCAGGAATAGTTTCCAGTTATGATTCGAGTGGTTCAATTGGTCGAAGATATGCTAGAGCAGATGAAATTGGGGTGCCAATATGCGTTACTATTGACCACCAATCACTAGAGGATAATACAGTTACTTTTCGGGAACGTGATACTGGAAAACAGACTCGAGTGCCAATTGATGAATTATAATTGAATCCAAATTTTCTGGTTGCTAAATCATCAATATTGAATAACCTTCAACTCTAGGTTGCTATATGGCCAAAATAAGTGATTGGACAGAGAGGCACAGGCCTTCTTCTGAAAGTCACTTAGAAGGAAATGAATCACAACGACAAAAAATCAGAAAATGGCTGGATGATTGGAAACATGGTTCTCCCAAAAATAAGGCTATTTTACTAGTGGGTCCTCCAGGAGTGGGTAAAACAACAGTTGCTAGAGCAATCGCTAGAGATATGGGATGGAATGTAATTGAACTAAATGCATCAGATGCTCGTAATGCTGCTTCGATTCGCAAGGCAGCTACAAAAGGTGCAACACATCGTTCGTTATTCTACGATCCCAATGAAGCAGCAAAAAGGACCTTGATTTTAATCGATGAGGTAGATCACCTTTCAGGTGGACTTAGAACAGTTAGTGAGAATAGGATAAATAAAGCGCTAAATTTTAATCCAGAATCTGCTGAAAATCACAATTTATCAGGTGATACTGGTGGCAAAGCAGAGTTACTGAATTTATTGAAAAATACTAAACAACCGGTCATTCTTGCTTGTAATGAAGTAATGGGTTTGTGGGGTAAATCATCCAATTGGCGCTCTACTCGAGAACGTTTTCAAAGACTTTTAGTCACAATAAATTTCGAACGTGCCAGCAAAGATGCACTACGTAATATTGCTCGTCGTGTGCTGAAGTCTGAAGGCGTATCATATAATGTGGCGGCCATAGAATTATTGGTTAACAGCAATCCTGGAGATCTAAGAGCCTTAGTAAGAGATTTACAGGTAATATGTTCATCAAGTACCAAGTCTATTGATGCAGATTTAGTTAATGATTTCATCAATGCAGGCGAGCGAGATGTTTCAATAGAGGTTTTTCCTGGACTTGCACAACTTTATCGAACCAATCAAGCCATTGATGCCATCAAATTGGGAATCTCAATTGATAAATCTCCTTCTGATTTATTGAACTGGATACATTGGAATAATCCATCGATTTTCACTGATAAGGCTGCCATCAACAGAGGTAATAAAGCTCTATGTACTTCTTCAAAGATGCTAATGGCCATGTATGAAAATACTGCACATCGTTCTTGGTACTGGAGTTCTCAGATATCTGGCTTGGCAGCCTCTGTGGTAAATCAACAAACAAATCAAGGAAAATTATACCCTGGTTATCCAAATTTTTTGAGGCGCTCTGGTTCGACAACACGAACTAGTGTGGTCAATAGATTGGCTGAGATATCAGGCTCGAGTAAATCAACTGTACGTGATGAATTGTTGCCAATACTATCAACCCTTCATTCAGAAACGTCATCGTTAGGTAATATAGAGGATTTCTCGATATCTATGAGTCTAGGTTTAACCGGTGATGAACACGCAGCTTTGTGTGGATTAACAAAATCTAGGAAATCGACCAAAGAATTAGTTGCTCGCTATAACTTAATTGAATCTGAGCGTGTTATCGTGACGCCGCTTGTTATTGAAGAAGAACCTGTGAAGGTAGAAAAAGTGATGGATGACAAGCCAAACAAAGGTCAAAGAACTTTATTTTAGGCTGTTATTTTCGTCCAGGTATCAACTTGCGAAATAAGGCAATTGCCGACCTGTCATTATGTTCCTTATGCTCGTCTTGCCAGGTTTTTGGATGTAGTAATATAATTACAGTTAGTAGTTCCAACCTACCAAACCACATCAAAATGGAAGTCAAAATTAGCACTCCCGAATTTAACGGTGACCATGTACTGCTAGGTCCATAATCACCTAGTGCTGGCCCAGTATTACCTAGCGAAGATGCGGTAATTCCAATGATACTTTCAAAAGATTCATCGAACATTAGCACCGATAGCAAAATGCTTGCGATTCCAAATAATCCAATCCATACA
Organism: Methanobacteriota archaeon; assembly: GCA_002726395.1. GTDB lineage: Archaea > Thermoplasmatota > Poseidoniia > Poseidoniales > Poseidoniaceae > MGIIa-L1. Next base: position 19,576 of record PBTA01000018.1, read on the forward strand.
AACAACATTCCGACAATTTTGTCAATTTGTTGTGGTTCAACAACTCCGCCATTCATCCGTATTTGTTTGATTTTCCTTGGCTGTGCGATTCTAACTAACTCTCTCATTGCTACCTTGAAGGCAAGTATTATTCTCATCAATTTCAATCCACCACTGGTTGAACCGGCACATGCTCCAACAATCATCAAAATCATCAAAATGAATTGGGTTACCGCCGGCCAGGTCATGTAATCTTGGGTTGTGTAACCTGTAGAGGTACCAATTGATATGGTTTGAAATAAACTCTGCCTAAATGAATCTCCTAAGTTTACATTAGTTGTTACTAATGCCACCATCATTACTGAAACAGCGACTAATATGTATACAAGGTAGGTTTTAAATTCTTCATCTTTGTAAGCTTTGACAAATTCTCTGGCCAATATAAACCAAATTAGTGTGAAGTTAATACCACCAATAAACATGAAAATTATTATAATTGCTTCAACTCTTAATGAATCATAATAACCGATACTGGCATCTCTAGTGGAAAATCCCCCGGTTGCCATTGTTGTGAATCCATGATTAACTGAATCAAATAATGACATTCCTCCAAGAGTTCCAAGCAAGAATATTTCAATAAACGTGAAGCCAATGTAAATCTTCCATAATGTGAAGGCTGTTTCTTTTACTTTAGGTCTTAGACGAGAAAGGGAAGGTCCTGTCAGTTCTGCTCTAGCAAGCGCCATTCCTCCACCCATTACTCTTGAAAGTAACATCATTCCAAGCATGATTATCCCCATACCTCCTAGCCATTGAGTTAAGGAACGCCAAAGGAGAATTCCTCTTGGTTGAGCATTGATACAATCAGGTGTTTGACCAGGGATACAGTTTGGACTCATATCATGTGAGATAACAGTCGCACCGGTCGTGGTAAAACCTGACATTGATTCAAACCAAGAATTAACCGCACCCCTTGCCATATCTATTAGAGCAGCATCGCTAGCAAATGGCCCAACAAAAACTCCTCCAAGCCAATAAGGAAACAAGCCGATGAACACGACAATAGGATAAATCAATGCAACTGCAGCAAAGGCTTCCCGGTCTCGTAATCGTTCTGCAGTATCACTTCGAGTGCCAAATTTAAGCATTAAGTACCCAATCATGGGAGATAGTATTAGTGGAATTAGAAATCCTCTAAGCGCCATCTCAAGATCATCTAACCAAACAGTGATAACTCCACAAATCAATAATGGAATACTTATCGCAATTAATGTCCAGCCAAGAATTAGGCTCAATACATCGAAACGCATGGTTACACCTGGAATTTCCTTTCAAGTTCTGCTACTCTATCAGGTCTGGTGAAGATTATCAGATTATCTTCAGGAAGTAGGACTTTGTCTGGAGCAGGTCGTAAATTTTCCCAGTTGCCATCTACAGTTCTTCTTTGAATAAATGCAATTCTCATCCAATCAGTAAATCCAGCTTCAGAAATTCGCATGTTGGAAAATTTATGCTTTACATCAACCTTCATGCTTATACCAACAATGTTTGGAACATTTGACAATACTGCATAAGCCCCAGCAGCCTTGGTATGTATGTGTGCCAAGATATTGTCAACCGCGACCCGCTTTCTGTCAACCGCGAAGGTTATCCCCATCCTTTGAGTGACTTTAACTAAATCAGCATCATATAGTAATAAACCAGTACGATTGACGCCCATGTCACTAGCTAATAATGCCGCAGCAATACTGTCATGGTCAGATTCTAGTGCGGCAATGGCAATGTGATGTTCGGGTATTCCAACTTCTGTTAAAATATCTCTATCTAGATGGTCGCCATGAATCACTTCTAAGTTAGGGTGTGAACCGATGTCCGTCGCTGATAACTCATTTGCAGTTTGTAAGTCTCTTTCAATCACCGTCACCTTAGCGTCATTCAGCAACCAATTTTCAGCTATCATTTGACCAATTCTATTCGCTCCGATAATTGCTACCTTTGGGGCTATTGGGAAGTCTGTTGCTTCATGACCAAATATGTTGAGTATTCTATTGAAAGTAGACAGACCGGTAGTGGCCACGGCAATTTTATCATTGGGCATTAGAATAAAGTCCCCATCAGGTACTACACTCTTCTCCCCACTTCTCTTTACACCTACAATCAATGGCAATTCTCCGTCGATACTAGAATTAGCTTCTTTCAAAGTCTTGAACACAATATTGTCCGCATTTTTGGTAACATCAAACTCAATGATGTAAGAATCGTGACCGAATGGAATTACTTCTTCTATTGATGAGGATCGCAAACCAGTATGTAAACGTTTAATTGCACTATCAAGAGGGTTAACGACATGATTTACCTTAGCCCAACCAGTTAGGTGTCCTTGCTTTTGTTCTTGCATAAAATTCATGCTTCTTACTCTTGATATCGATAACAAAGGTTTGGCTTTTGGTCCACCGTATTGGTAATGTGCATGTTCAGCAAGTGCACAGGCCAGTAAATTTCTTTCATCAGAATTTGTTGCAGCCACAAATATTTCAGCCTCACCAATTCCAGCTTCGTGTAATTTGTCTCTTGTTGTTAAATCACCGTGTATTACTAGAACATCCAGATTTTGAGCATTCTTCACTGCTCTTGAGTCTGAATCAACTAACACAACATCCATTTCTTCGGCTCTTAGTGCTCTGGCAAGTTCTGTTCCAACCCTTCCTGCACCACCAATNATTATTCGCAATTTATCACCTCAAGTTTTCTGGGAGTTTCTTTACTTGGTATGTTCCACCTGATGTATCTGGTGTATCCATAGTACTGAATGATCGCTGCCTATCGATATTGTTGCTGTAAACTCCTGGTTTGTAATAATTATTAATCAAATTACCACTAGCATCTGCACTCTCAATCCAATCGATATATGCTGTTGGTGTGTGAAGTAGCCATTTATTATTGACGACATCTACTGAACCTTCGACGTAACAATCATTGATCACAATATTCCTTGCTTCACACCATTCATCATCCATTGGAAGTAGTATGTATCCCCATGCATGGGCTTCCCAGTAGGTAAATGTTGAATCAGTCAGTGCCCCAAAGACGTACCAACCAGGAATCATCTTTGTTCTTAACAAGGAAAAGAAGGCATTAGTTTGTTCATCACAATCGCCAACACCTGCACTTAGACAAGCGGGACCACTTCTAGCAACAACTGGCGCATTTTTGTCATAAAGCACGTTAAGATGTAAATAATCAAAAGCGGCTCGAGCAAATGCGTAGGCATTTGTTGACCGTCCTTCTGGTAAAGAAGCAGATATGGTTTCTGCAGTGGAAACAACTACTGCATCTTGAGCATTAATTGCATAATCTAGTCTGCCTTTGTTGTACCAAGAAGCAGTAGTAAATTGTGCAGCTTTGGTTCCATCACCACGATCAATGATATCTGAAAATGAGCCGCTTCTATCGACACTAATACCGTTTGAGATACCATCGATTCTAGAATCGACTCTGGAGGAAGACCACCAAGAATAAGATGTNCTNGTAAGNGTNACNGCAAANGTAAACGANGCTTGTTCACCNGGNTCNANATTTAGTNTNATNTTGACACANATATCNACACTACACATATCATCNCCAATACCNACNCCNGGCCACCAAATTTCATGACCATCGGAAGTGGTTAATTTATCNTTTGGGTCTCTAGCAGGTTCACCAAGTAATGGAATTGNGTATGATATTTCATTGACAATAAGTGCTATTGAATTTATTTTTTGAATTGTTTGCGTAGCAACAGCAGNATCTCCATTGGTATATTCAAACATATTTTGTTGACCATTTAGAGTNGAAACATCTCGTGGAATTGCTAGATTTTCCTTGAGGTATCCTGTGTTGCCGTTATTTACCACATCGATTGTTTTACCAACTGTGTAAGTTGCTTCNACTGGATATAAGTGGTATGGAGCAACTGCAAGNTGAATATATTCATTTACTCCAGCCCATTTATCGAATACTATCTCTCTTGCTTGTGGTGATAGCATAATGAATGCGACAAGCCCTAACATCACAACGCTACGGAATTTATTTTTCCTCCGTTTCAAAATATTTCTTCTACGACCTGTGTGGGTTTCAACAACACCTGATTTTGATGGTTTTCGGGTTTTCCTGTANGTAGTCTCTATACTACCTTGATTGAATTGTTGCTCAGCAGCAAACTCTTTCGATTTTATGTTTGCTAACACTCTGCCACATGTATAACAAATTGTGTCACCCGGTAAAGTGACACTCCTGCAATAAGGGCAGTTACCCATGTTACTCGGCTTTGCCGGCATTGTATAACGCTTGCCTGCGGATATCCACCAAAGGCCTTATTTTGGATGGAAATCAAATCATGCGATAAATTAGCCGATAGGTAATAAGTAAGTAGTTATTCACTTTCTTTTCCATCTGAATAGTATTCCACTTTGTTAACAACGTCACCTGTTATTACGGAGTCATTGATGTTGTAAGTAATATTTTGAACGATTTTTGATTTATTTTGAACGATTTTTGATTTCTTTTTCTCACTAGGTAATTTCAATTTACGTTCTCGGGCTTGTCTTGCCCAAATTTTACGCAATTGTTTTTTGCCTTCTTTGGGTATTGATTCCCAAATCCAGGTTTCTGCTGCTCTATCCGCTATAAGCATCACTGGGAGGATAAAAATCCATCCAATTGGGGCAGATAATACGTAAGCAAACATTACTACATATCCACACCGCCACATAGTTGCGCGNANTATCGCNCCCCATTTTTTACCCANCAACATCAAATGTCCTTGATAAGAGGTAATTATCGCTTCACACCTTGGTGCAAGAAGACATATGAAGAGAATCGAAATAAATAATATCCCAGTAAAGTCATACCACTGTAATATGGCAAATATAACTACCATGGCAAACATTCCGCCAATAGCAAGTCCTAGAGCCCAACCACTAGTTGTTTGTGAGGAGCCTGAACGCACACGATTTCTTCGCAGCAAAAAGTGGACAATTATTGACATTATTAAGCAATATAATATCAAATTTATTGGATTCACTACAGTATCTTGAGTTGCTTCAAATTCAAGATTTGGTAAAATAATATTATTGTGTATCTGTGATGCGTAGAGGCCTCCTAGCAGGATTCCCCAAAACACATTACTCCAAGCAGTAGGCAAATCATAGAATCCAGAATATCGGCTCATTACCCCCCTCCAGCCCAGAGTCATGCCGATTAAGGCGGAAACACTGGCTATCTGAAATAACACCAATTGGTTTGCCATTATTTGTCCGTTGCAGTATTAGTTCATGAAATGAGTGTAAGATTCTACTTTACCCGTTGGATTCAAAGACCTCTTGCCATGTGCTACCAATATGGCAAGATTACTATTGTTTGGTGGCAAGGGTGGTGTTGGTAAAACTACGACCTCTAGTGCAACAGCGGTACATCTTGCTGATTGCGGTCTAAAAGTACTGCTTGTGTCTAGCGATCCGGCTCATTCAACCTCAGACTCACTGGGGGTGGAAATTGGCACAGAACCGACTCCAATTGAGGGAGTAGAAGGTTTGTATGGTTTAGAAATGGACCCCGAATCGAAGCTCTCTAATTTACTGCCTAAACTTGGTAATATGGTTGATGGAATGAATAATAGCGGTGGTTTACCCGGTTTAGGGGGGTTAAGTATGATGTTAGATTCAGGTGCGAAAGAGGAATTTGATGATATAAAGTCAGATGTTAAGACCTCGGATATGATTTTGCCCGGATTAGATGAGGCTCTAGCCTTTGATGAATTACTAAAGCATGTAGAAGACCCTAATTGGGATGTTATCGTTTTTGATACAGCACCTACTGGACATACTCTACGTTTTCTCTCTCTGCCTGAAATAATTGAGGCTTGGTCTGGCAGGCTACTTAGGTTGATGCGAGTATCTGGTGGTATCAGGTCAATGTTGTTTGGTCGTAAAGAAAGCCAAGAAATGAAACAAGAATTGGAGAAATTTAGAAACCGAGTATTACATGTTCGAAGAGTACTTGGTGACCCAGAACTTACGACCTTCACTTTGGTGACCATTCCTGAAAAAATGGGAGTAAATGAAACATTGAGGGCATATAATTCACTTATAGAATTTAAATTACCGGTGAATTCTTGCTTAGTTAACCGTGTAACTCCTGAATTTGATCATCCATTTTTAGCCAAAAGACGTAGTTCAGAACTCGCTAGAATTGCCGAGTTGAAGGAATTACTAGTCGATGTTGATGTTAATTCTATGGAATTATTAGACCAAGAAGTAGTGGGCATTGACAACCTTAGGGTTGTGGCCGAAAAATTATACGGTTCTGTTAATCAAGTCGATAAATCACTTGGTCCACATGAAATCGGGGATCTGGTTAAACACCAAATACACCGAGGTATGCAAAGAGAATTCACCGAAGAATTCGAAGTAATTAGATTACACTTCCCTGGTATAAAACGTGATGAATTGTCACTTAGAAGCGATGAAGGAGTATTATTTGTCGGATTAAATGGGAGAGAAAGAAGCATTTCAACTAGCGTCCCAGTCAAGGCTAGTCAAGTGGATGCAAAATTAGAAGAAGATGTTCTTCGACTAAACATTCCGCTAATTAAGGAATGAATTCAAAGAGGGAAACCTTGACGGCTTGCCATGGCACTAGAAGGTCTATCCCGTGGAATCTTCCGTTCCCTCGGTTTTCTAAAAAACCGCAGGAAACTCGATGAAGATGAGTTGCGCGAGATGACTAGAAGTCTTAGAAGGGCTTTGCAAGAAGCTGATTTTAACGTACGACAAACCAAAGAAATTGTTGAACGTATGGAATCACGGCTGCGTGAAGAGGAACCAAGACCTGGATTAACTTTCCAAACACATGCAATGAATATTCTGTATACTGAACTTGTTAGAATTCTTGGCCCAGCACATGAATTCCAACCTAGAGGAGCGACCTTATTGCTAGTAGGTTTGTACGGTCAAGGTAAGACGACAACTACAGCAAAGTTAGCCGAATGGTATCGCAAGAAACATGGTCTTAGAGTTGCAGTTATCGAAGCGGACGTTCACCGTCCCGGTGCTTATGCTCAATTATCACAATTACTCGAAGACACATCAGTAATTGTCTACGGTGAGCCTGAAAATAAAAATGCTGCGGAAATTGTCCGGAACGGTCTAGCTGAATGTGCATCAGCAGATTTGGTGATTGTCGATACTGCAGGAAGACATCAACTAGACCAAGAACTGGTTGAAGAATTAGAAAATATTGCATCGCTAACAAGAGCTACGGAAAGGTGGTTGGTAATCGACGCCCAAGTTGGCCAAGCCGCAGGACCAGTTGCAGCATCATTCCATCAATTAGCCGGTGTTACGGGAATTGTTGTAACAAAACTAGACGGTACAGCAAGAGGCGGCGGTGCTCTTTCAGCTGTGGCAGCAACTGGTGCACCAATCGTTCATATTGGTGTAGGAGAAAAAGTATCTGATTTAGAAAAATTTGAATCTGACAGATTTATTTCAAGATTATTAGGAATGGGTGACATTCAAGGATTGATTGATCTTGCTCCAGAAGATTTAGATGAAGAAGAGGCAATGCGCCTGACTCAACGTATGATGAGTGGTCGATTTACTTTGAATGATATGTATAAGCAAATGGAAATGATGTCTAAAGTAGGCACTATTGACAAGTTGATGTCGTTCTTACCAGGTAATATGCTTGGAGGATTAGGGGGCATGTCTAAAACACAAAAGCAAGCCATGCAAGGTAATCTCGATCGTTATCGTACGATAATGGATAGTATGACTGCTTGGGAGAAAAATGAACCAGCTAAAATAAAGGCGGATAGAATAAAGCGCATTGCCCGTGGCTCTGGAGTCCGTGAAAAAGATGTTAGAGAATTAATTGGGCAATGGAACCGCTCTAGAAAGATGATGAAAGGTATGGGCGGTAATAGGAAACTCAACAAACAGATGCGTAAGATGATGAAAGAAGGCGATATGGATATCGATCCATCATCTTTTGGTATGTGATTTATTCACCGAATGGTGGTAAATCGGGAATATCTTTCGAACTAGCGGCTGCTTCTGCTTCCTTAGCAGCCAATTCAGCAGCCTCTTCGGCGAGTTTGGCGTTTTTCTCCGCCATCTTTTGGGCTGCTTCACGTTCAGACGCCATTCTAACCTGTTCAATCTCGGCATCTATCTTTGTTTGCTCTGCTAAACGTTCTTGCTCAGCTATCTTTCTTGCTTCTTCTACTTCAGCATCAATTTTTGCCGTTGCTGCTAAACGTTCCTCATTTGTAATTCTAATGGCTTCATCAACCATTTGCAGGTGTGCTTCATTGGCTATCCTTAATTTTTCATCTTCTTCGGCTTTAATCTTGTCTTGTATGGCTTTGATTCTAGCTGCTTCTTCAGCATCAAGTTTAGCTTGTTCCTCAGATTTTAGTTTAGCCTCTTGTTCAGCTTTCATACTAGCCTCGATTTCGGCTTTCATCTTAGCCTCTTCTTCATTTCTTATTCTAGCCTCTTCGATTAGTCTAGCATTTTGTTCAGCTTTCAATCTAGTTTGTTCTTCTAATTTAGCAATTTCTTCTGTTTGCAATCTAGCTTCTTCTTCTAATCGAGTTTTTTCTTCAGCTTCCTTTCGAGCATTTTCTTCAGCCAGAATTTTCTGTTGGGCTTCTGCCATCAAGCGCTCTTCAACTTCAATTTGAGCTTTCAGTTCAGCCTCTGCTTTTGCTTTTGCTTCATTCTCTGTCTTTTGTTTAGTAATTGCTTCCGCTTTGGCTTTTTGTTCAGCCTCTTTTCTGAGTTTTACTTTGATGGCCAATTCTTGTCTAAGTTGATCTTCCTCTTCCAGCCTTTTACTTAGTCCAAACCTATCCATTATGATGTTATAGATTGCAGTATAATCCTCATCTGTTAATTCTAACACTTCTAGTCTTGTTTCTAAGAGAAGTGGACCAACTTCAGCCTCATTAAATAACCCAGTATGATTATTCATTTTCACTCTGAGATTCTGGTAAAAATTACGTTGTGCAGGTACTATTTGTCCATCTGCAGTAATGAAGTTTTGAACTTCTGTCAAAATTTCTGTTAAATTCAGTACTTCACTCATGTTGTACCCTCACCCATGCTCAATATGTCTTGGCCAATATTACTCTACGCTTAGTCATTTTGCCGGTCATATGGCATGGTAATTCTGTGTTATAGTCATCTGTAGAATCACCTAAGAATGTCAAACCAGTTGCTTTTTCAATGATTTCTGCGTGAGCATCAGTTCCCTCAAATGGCATTTGGTAAATCTTCCCATCCTTCACTTCCCCATCCATAGACCAAGTTCCACTTTCTTCAGTGAACTTTGGTAATTCATTAATGACTCCATCCATATGGGCAGCGGAGCGTTTTCTAAGTTCACTAGATATTTCAGATAATTTTTCCCGGCACAACTCGGCGATATTATCCATTGCGAGTGGTTCTTTTCCACCAGTTCTAAGAGCAGCAAATGCTGTTCCTTGAGCGATATCTCTGGGTCCTATATCCAGTCGTAGAGGAACACCTTTTATTTCCCAATCATAATATTTCTGACCGGCATGGATATCTCTTGAGTCAACTTTAACCCGAAGGCCCGAATCTCGTAAAATCACGGCAATCTTGTTTGCTTCTCCAATAGTATCGACTTCCGAGTTTTTCCTTATCATTGGGCATATTACTACTTGGAATGGTGCTACATCAGGGGGCATGATTAACCCATTTTCATCACCATGCATACCAACTATCGCGCCTAATAATCGTTCAGACATTCCGTATGTTGTTTGGTGACAATATTCTTGTTTTGCTTCCTTGTTTTCATATTTGATATCAAACGCTTTTGCCCATTGGTCCCTGTAATGATGACATGAAGCAACTTGCAGTGTTCTTCCATTAGGCATTATAGCATCTATTCCAATAGTATACCAAGCACCAGGGAAGGTATCCCAAACTGGGCGTTTTGCTTTGATGATTGGCAAGCATAATCTGTGCATTAAGTTGTCAACAATTTCTAAGTCCTCAGTAATTTGCCTTGTTGCACATTCTTCATCAGCGTGAGCGGTATGGGCTTCAAAGAAATGTATTTCCCTTACTCTGATAAACGATCTAGTTTGTTTAGTTTCATATCTAAACGTGTTAACCATTTGATATATTTTCATCGGTAAATCTTTGTGTGACCTTATCCAAAGAGGAAACATAGTATACATTGCGGTTTCAGAAGTTGGCCTAAGAAACATGGGCACATCTAATTCATTTTCACCTGCATGTTTTACCCAATAAACTTCCTTTTTGAAACCACCTTCTTCGTCTTCATCACGAAGTTCATCTGGATCCACACCCTCTTCACGAGCACGCTTGAGTTTAGCGACAAGACTATTCTCTTTGTCAAGTAAATTTTCTGGAATCAATAGTGGGAAATTTACTTCCTCGTGATCTGTCCTTTCCATTTCACTATGCGTTAAACTATCAATTAGTTTCATCGTTTTCCAGCCATATGGCCGCCATACGTCCATTCCTTTGATTGGGTAACGTTTGTCAACCAAGTCGGAGGCTTCGACTATAAACGGGTACCATTCGTTGAAATTATCAACTTTTGATGGTATTCCTCGCTTCGCCTTAGCAGGACTTTTGCTCATAGTGTTAAGTCGGTGGTTTATCACTCATGAAGATGTTGATTCATCTAGGCTAGTTTTTCTTGTTATACCATAGATGGCAACTATTGCGGCAATACACCATACAACTTCAAGAATTAAAAATGCCCATTCCTCGACTAAAAACGCCCTAATTCCTAATAATCCAGATCCTGTTGCCATCATCACCAGATAAATGCCATTTTTGCTATCTAATACGTCTCTTGTTTCTAGGATAAATGCTCCAAGAATCAATAGCATACCGCCATAGGCTATAGCCTCAGATAACAGTCCGTCAGGTGACATTGTAATCACTTTCTTTTGAAGGCAAATATAATCAGACCAATCAGTCCAATGGTGGCCACTAAATCTGGTATTCCGATTCCTCCAGTTTCGCCTCCAAGACCACCCATATCTTCTGAAATTATCGAATACGACCAGCCATCTGATTCCCCAAATTTATAGAACTCCATGAGGTTCATTCTTGTCTGCCCATCTCCTCGACATGAACCAATTTCACATGAAGACTCAAACAATGATGAAAATATGCCAAATAGGTTTAGTAAGACAAATAGTAATCCAGAAACGGACAATATTACAAGCGGCGATAATTTCGAATTTTTACTTGGTAAATCAGGCATAGCTAAGTGTGGTAAATCCGGCAAAGGTGCTGCTGCGGGTTCTATCACTTCCACCATCAGACTAGGAGTTTGACCAAACTGCTGTGGTTGTTGCTCTAGGCCACCAATTTGATTTTCCATGTCTCTAGCTTTCACAGGTTTGACATTTGCGATTTTAATACCGTACAGACGGTCTGCTAGACTTACTAATGCTGCATCTTCTGCAATATCAGAGGCTTCCAAGTCACCATCTAGTAACTTTTTCAAGCGTTCTCTGGCGTCGCTCATGACTCTTCCCCCGTAAGTCTATGTGGAAACTTCTTATTGAATAATTCTCTTGTTGAATAATTATGCTTTTCCGGCTGCTTCAACTTCTGCCCAATCTTTCATAAATCCTTCAATACCTTTGTCGGTAAGTGGGTGTTTCATCAATTGGCGGAAAATCTTAGCAGGCATAGTTGCCGTATGTGCTCCAAGTTGGATGCACTGTAATACGTGAGTTGGATGTCTTATCGATGCGGCCAAAACTTTAGTAGAGATATCATAATTATTCCATGTATCCATTATCTCTGCTATTAGTGTCATGCCGTCATGACCAGTATCATCTATTCTACCAATAAACGGAGATACATATGTTGCACCCGCCTTGGCCGCCATCAATGCTTGAGCCGCAGAAAAAATCAATGTGACGTTAGTTTTGATGCCTTTGTCGGTAAGTATTCTTGTCGCTGCTAGCCCCTCTGGTACACAAGGGATTTTGATGATTACGTTATCTGGCAATTCGCTTTTCAATTCCAAAGCCTGTGCTACCATACCATCAGTGTCCATGGCTGTTACTTCAGCTGAAATCGGTCCATCACAGATTGACGCAATTTCTGCGACAACTTGCTTAAAATCGCGACCACTTTTCTTGATTAGTGAAGGATTGGTTGTAACCCCGTCTAATATTCCCCAAGATGCTATTTCTCTTATTTCGTCTACGTCTGCGGTGTCTAAGAAGAACTCCATGAGAGTCTGTGTGCAAAGGCACTCTTTGAATTATCCGCTATGTTTTTTTGTGGTAAAAAATCCAATAATAACCAATGCAATCAAGATAACTCCCATTATTTGGTATTCTAAAACGTTGTTAGCTTTTTGCTCATCATTCACCTCTTTATCACCAATTAGGGCAACTTCATCACAACCATCAATAATCTGGTTGTTATCTAAATCTATTCTATCATCAAAACCCTCACACTGGTCTGATG
>PBTA01000063.1 GCA_002726395.1 Methanobacteriota archaeon
GCGCGGCGAACTTCAGGCGGCAATGATAACGGGTGGCGAGGCACTAGCAACTCAGAAAAATGCTCAACGTGCTGGTATTGAACTGAATTGGAGCGAAGACCCTGGGGGAGCTTTCGAAGAATGGGGGGTAGCCACCAGGGGCTGGTCGGATTTAGAGGACCGTCACCGCATGGCGGGAGCAATATTTGCTTATCCAATGATTGAAAACGCAATACGGGGTAATAGAGGACGTACTATAGCCGACCATGGTTTAGAGATGGGAAAACTCTTTTCAGGTTTCGCTGCTGTCGCTGCAGGTAATCCTTTAGCGGATAGAAGACAGGGATTCTCGGCTGAGCAGATAGCAACCGTTGGTTCAGATAATCCATATATAGGTTTCCCCTACACTAAATTGATGAACTCAAATGCGTTTATTGATCAGTCAGCAGCAATAATTTTGACCTCTGTTGCCAAAGCAAAAGAACTCGGCATCCCAAGAGAAAAGTGGGTATATTTGCATGGTTGTGCTGATGCATATGATCATTGGTATCTTAGCGATCGTAAAAATTTCCACTCGTCACCTGCCATGTCAAAAGTGGCCGAGGAAGCCTTTGAGATGGCGAATTGCACTTTGGAAGATATGGCCGCACTGGATTTATATAGCTGCTTCCCGTCCGCAGTGCAGATTGCGTGTGATGAAATGGGTATTCCATTAGACGACCCGAGAGGATTGACTGTAACTGGCGGGCTTCCTTACTTTGGAGGTCCGGGTAATAACTACGTAACGCACTCGATCGCCGAAATGATGAATAAGGTTCGAGCTAATCCAGGAAGCAAAGGCTTAGTAACCGCCAACGGAAATTATGTTACAAAACAATCGGCTGGTATTTATTGCACCGAACCGACTGAAAAACCATTTTTGCCCAAGGATCCAAATATTTATCAAGCTGAAATTGATGCTGATAAAGGCCCCGCTGTAACCGAGGTGGCAACTGGAGATGCTACGATAGAAACATATACAATTATGCATGACCGAAAGGGACCATCGTTCGGAATCCTCTTCGGTCGACTTTCTGATGGAAGCAGGTTTATTGCAAATACACCAGATGATTTAGACTTGATGTTGGAAATGACTTCTAAAGATTATCTAGGGGCAGAAGGAAAAGTAAAAGAGGTAAATGGAGTGAATATATTTACGCCGAGTTAGTCTGTTTCTGTTTAAGGGAAAACGGTTGGTAGATATAAGAACATCCACAATTGAGGAATTAGCTACCCTGTTGGGTCGTGGTGGCGTGAGTGCTGTTGAACTTTTAAATAGCTATATTCAAGCTATCCAATCAGAGGATAAAAATTACAATGCGGTAGCATTTTTAAATCCAGATGCGGAAAAAATTGCTCTGGAGTTGGATAATGAACGAAAAAATGGGTTTGTTAGAGGCCCCCTGCATGGAATACCTATTTTACTCAAAGATAATATCGATACCGCAGATAAAATGATTACTTCGGCGGGTTCGATTGCTTTGAACAGTAACATTGCACAAAAAGATGCTCATCTTGTCGACCGGCTTCGCGGAGCTGGTGCTATTGTGCTTGGTAAGACAAATCTCAGCGAATGGGCAAATTTTCGTTCGACACGTTCGTCGAGCGGATGGTCTAGTCGAGGTGGTCAAGTTCGTAATGCCTATGCAACAGATAGAACTCCTGGCGGTTCAAGTTCAGGTTCTGCCGTCGCTGTCGCTAGAGGTTTTTGTGCTGGTGCTATCGGCACCGAAACTGATGGTTCAGTCGTGGGGCCTTCCTCGATGAATTCAATTGTTGGAATAAAACCGACTGTTGGAATGGTTTCTAGAACCGGAATTATTCCGATATCCCATAGTCAAGATACAGCTGGCCCTATGGCCAGAACTGCCTTAGATGCGGCTACCATCCTTTCCATTATTTCTGGTTATGATCCATCCGATCATTCCTCAGCAGAATTTGAACGAACAGAAGAAAAAAAATTATTTCAAGAAAAAGATAAGGCCGCATTGAAGGGAAAGAGAATTGGAATTGTTCGAAATTATGCAGGTTTTCACGAGGGCGTTGACAATATTTTTGAGCAAGCCCTCGCGGGATTAAAGGACGCGGGTGCAGAATTAGTAGATGAAATTTCTCTTGTGCCACAAATAGAGATAAGAAAACACGAACTTATAGTTATGCGCACAGAATTTAAAGTTGGCTTGAATGCTTATTTAGCGAGGCAAGCTTCACCTGGGGAAGTTGGGTCATTAAAAGAATTAATAGAATTCAATGAGAAAAATAGAAAATTAACCATGCCATTTTTTGGGCAGGAACAATTAATCTCTTCTGAAGAAACAGATGGTCTGGATAATCCTATTTATAAAAAAGCATTGATGACGAGTCGCCAATTGACTAGAGAGGCTGGAATTGACAAGTCAATATTTGATCATGACCTTTGTGCTTTAGTGATGCCCACAAGTCCTGCACCCTGGGCTATTGACCTCATAAATGGAGATAATCGCCTTGGTGGCAGTTCTTGTCAGGCGGCGGTATCGGGATATCCAAGCATCACAGTGCCTATGGGGTATGTGAGTGGTTTACCAGTTGGTATGTCGTTTGTTGGTAAACCGTGGAAAGATTTTTTCCTCACAGGTCTTGCTTATTCGTTTGAGCAGAATTTTGGTGCAAGGGTTGATCCCGGNAAAGNGTCTCCATTTTTAGTGGGATNANAATGATCGCGTCTAGGCTCTTTCTNTANTNGNNCAAGAAATATCGTGCAGATTCTGATAANATGTTGCAAAATAAGTATAGGTGANCAACTATTTTGGAATNGATTATGTCTTTGGAAGCCGCTAAAGAACTTGCGCCAACCGGTGCTTTAAGAGCCGCGATAAATATGTCTAATTTTTTATTGGTAACTGGAAAAACTGCTATTGGGGAGCCGGATGGGGTATCACCCGACATGGCCCGGGAATTAGCAAAACGACTAAGTGTCGATCTTGAATTACTCCAGTATAAAACTCCCGGAGAGATATCAGACGATGCTGGAAAAGATATTTGGGATATTGGTAATATTGGAGCTGAACCCAAACGAGCTGAGAAAATAGATTTTACAGCGGCCTATTGCGAAATTCAGTCAACTTATATGGTCCCTCCAGGATCGGAAATAACCAGTCTTGATCAGGTTGATCAAAAGGGGGTCAGAATAGCTGTATCGGCTAGAAGCGCTTACGACTTATGGTTAGAAAGAAATATTAAAAATGCAGAATTAGTTCGGGTCGATGGAATAGATGCTTCATTTGATATTTTTATGGAGAAGAAATTAGAGGCGTTAGCGGGATTACGGCCACGTTTGATCAGTGACGTAGAGAGAGTTCCTGGCGCCAAGATATTAGAAGGACAATTTACCGCCGTCCAACAAGCCATGGGATGTACTCGAGGGAAAGATATTGGAGCACGGTTTCTGAAGGAGTTTGTGGAAGAGATGAAGTCAACTGGTTTTGTTGGTCGTTTAATAGAGAAACACGACGTCGTTGGTCGACTGTCGGTGGCAGGGCCAGCATAATATTTAGTAACTAATTGATAGTAAACAAAAAAAGAGTACAAGATGTCTAAAATTGTAAATTTGTCGACTGTTGATGTTTCAATTTCTGATTTCGTTGCGGTAGTCACTATGAATAACCCACCTGTAAATGCACAAAACAGACAATTCCATGAAGACCTAACGTTAGTTTTTGATGTGCTTAGCGACAGAGAAGACGTAAGGGCGGTAATTCTTACGGGGGCTGGAAAATGCTTTTCAGCCGGCGCAGATATAAAAGGTAGGGCGGGGCAAAAACAGGAGTTAGGCAACCATTGGAGCCATAGTCGACGAGTTCGTGAATGTTTTCACTCGATTATGGAATGTAAAAAACCGGTTATAGCGGCTATAAATGGACCGGCTCTCGGGGCTGGACTGGCTGTTGCAGCATCAGCCGATATTTTACTGGCATCAGAAGAAGCAAGCGTAGGACTTCCAGAGATTAATGTAGGCCTGCTCGGTGGTGGACGCCATGCCATGCGGCTTTTTGGTCATTCAAAGACAAGGCTACTTATGTTGACAGGCAAAAGATTAACAGGTGCTGAACTATATCGTCTCGGTGTGGTTGAAGAATGCGTCCCTTCAGAAAAATTAATGAGCATGGCTATGGAGCTAGCTTTGGAGCTTGCATCAAAAAGTCCAGTGGCTATGAGTCTAGCAAAAGGAACGTTAAATTCTATTGAAGAGATGACCCTCAGGGATGGGTATAGATATGAACAGAATAAAACAGGGGAGCTCTCAAAAACCGAAGATAGTCGGGAGGCCATGGCAGCGTTTGCCGAGAAAAGGCCACCTATTTTCAAAGGAAGGTAAGAATAGCATCAAGTGAGTTATTTGGCGCCATAGAAGTCAATATTATCTCTAAGGGGAAACAGAATGGAACTGAACACAAATCAAATAGAACAGTTTAATTCCGAAGGCTTTTTATTCGTCCCAAGTTTATTTGACGCGGACGAAATAGCTAATTTAAATTCTCGATTGTCTTCTATTTTGAGTGATCGTAGCCCAAAGACCTTGAGAGAAAGAGATAGTGATTCGGTGAGATCAGCAATCGCTCCGCATTTAGACGATGAAGTTTTTCAAAAGTTGAGTTTGCATCCACGTTTAGTGCGACCTGCTCAACAGATATTGGAGGGGGAAGTCTATCTGCATCAATTTAAGGTTAATGCTAAAGAGGCGCATCATGGGGAAATATGGCATTGGCATCAAGATTATAGAACATGGTACGAAGATGATGGTATGCCTCAACCAGACGTTATAAATGCGACTGTTTTTCTGGATGAAGTGAACGAATTTAATGGTCCGATGATGTTTATNCCTGGGTCTCATAAGAATGGACGCATTGACTCGGATAATGATTTTGAACGCGTCCCNGAGTACGGTCGATTATCGGCAGATGCTGTTGGCAGCCCGTATAAGCAAGAAACGATAAATAGTCAGATAGCAAAACACGGTATTATTGCTCCGAAGGGGCCAGCTGGATCGACCATTTTTTTTCACGGGTGTACCTTGCACGGATCTGGACCCAATATGTCTCCTTGGGGTAGGGCTATGGTCTTCTCAAGTCTCAATAAAATAGAGAACTTTATACGAAAGCCAACACGCCCTGATTTTCTTGCATTACAAGACTTTACACCCTTAGTTCCGCTGGAAGACGGTTGTTTGAGAAGGCATTAATATAAAAAGTATTTTATTTATAAGGCCTGGTATCCAATTTCATATTCAAAAAGGCAGCATGCTTAGTATCAAAGTCGCTACAAGCTTGATCGTATGCCTGTCCCCGTATTCCTCCTCTTACTGTCGCCGGTTCTACTGAACGATAAAAATCTCTCCAGCTTTCTGGCATTTTAATTGAGTCAGGTGGGGCTAACCAGAGGCGATAAAGACAACGTTTTTCTGATTCTTTGTCAAAATCCATATAGTCAGTTCTTGAATGGAACATGGTATAGTTATTAAGGATCTGCATATCACCTGGTTCTAGATACATTGTGTACATTAACTCGGGTCGTCGGAGTATTTCATCTAATACATCCATCGTCTCGCGTTGATTTGAAGATAGTTTTGGAACTCCCTCGAGGCTCTGGGCAGACTGTACTCGGTTTCGGTTCCATTTACAGAACAATTGTCCATTCTCTTCTTCAAACAAGGGCTGACCATAAAATGGTGTTTCGTCATCAGCCTGCTCACTCTGGCGACTGAAATAAAAATATTCTTTAGCTGTTTCCGCAAGGTCTGGGCGCTCTTTGATGAGATAACTTTGGGCTGTAACGCCGCTTGATATCATGCTTTGACCACCGGATTTGGCTTTGTTGTAGCAGGTCAGTGTAGTTAAGTCGGCTCCGTCTACATGAAAATCAAGTTTAGCATTAGACGAATAACCACGTCCGTTGGCTGCCCGATAATTAGTCCCGATGTCACGTACTGCCGCGATATACTGGGAGGCTAAACCTTGGGGGCGAGCAACGCCTGCATGCAGCCCAATACCCCAACTCAGAAGTCTAAATTTCTCATGACTGAGGTTGTCCCGCGGCAACCCTCTGACAATTGCAAGGCCTCTTCCGTGCAGTGCCTCTGAGAGAGCTTTTTCTATGGTGCCCCAGCTAGAGCCAAAATCAAATTCATTTGGTGAGTAATCAAATAAGCTTTTATCTTTCTCATAGATAGAATGAATTAAGTCATGAAGTTGCTTTTTTTCTGTATCTGTAATTTGAAAAATCCAGTCAGTTTTATTTTTTAGATCACTGGTTTCCCAGCAAGCTCGGGTATTAAATTTATTCATCTTTTTAAAAACCTCTGGCTTAATTAGTTTTTAGGGCCTCTTCGAGTTTATTTGCCTCTGCTTGATTCATTTTATAGGCATGATCATCATCAGGAAATGAACCTGACCTTACCTCATTTGCATAATCTGAAAAAGCCTTGATTGCCACTTCTCCGACATTTCCGTAACGTTTTGCAAATTTAGGTTTAAAGCTATCGAATGAGCCAATCAAGTCAGCACCGTTCAATAATTGTCCGCAACTGGCTCCACCGGCTCCTATTGAAAATGTAAAGATATCTACCGCATCCTCTACCGCCTGACCAACCTGAGGCGGAACTGCCTCAACTTCCATGCCGATCGCTCCAGCCTCTTGAATTGCTTTGGCGTTATCGATAATGGTTAAAGCGTCTTCGGCAGTTTTTCCTTGTAATTTAAAGCCTCCATAAGAATTTACAAAATGCGGACACATGCCAACATGGCTCATTACTGGAACCCCAGAATCTGCTATTGCTTTTATGATTTCAAACTTTTCTCTTCCACCCTGCATCTTAACAATTTCTGCCTCACCTTCTTTCATTAATCTAAGGGCATTATGAACAGCTACATCGGGTGTAGGATAGGACCCAAAGGGCATTGCGGTTACTGTTAAGGTGTTTGGTGCTCCTCTCCTAACTGCCTTGGTATGCTCTATCATCATATCTACGGTCATGGGGAGCGTCGTGGGATGTCCATATAACGTCATGCCTAAAGAGTCGCCAATACCGATAAAGTCAACGCCGGCCCTTTCAGCCCATTGGGCCATTAAAAAATCGGGCGCTGCTACCATAACCACCCTTTGTTGATCTTTCTTTCTTTGAATTAAGTCTGGAACAGTTAATTTTTTTCTGTCTTCATTCACCCATCTGTCTCCTGTCACAAGGGATATAATACTATTCGATAATTTAATTTACTGCAGCTATCGCCTCGATTTCTACTTTCACATCTGGCCGGAATAATTCCGATACATAAATCCAGCTCATGGCGGGAGGTTGCTCCGAAAAGTAATGTTTATTTGATTGCTTGATAAGCGCGTTGTTAGGCTTTTCAGTTAAAAAGATTGTTATTCGTGCCACATCTTTGAATGTGCCTCCTTCGGATATTACGATTGAATTAATATTATCGAGGGCTTGATGGTATTGTGCCTCTATTCCATCGAGAATATCACTATTCATAATGTTTCCGAATTGACCCGCAAGAACGAGAAGGCGTCGATTAGGAGGGATAATAGCGAGGTTGTTGTACCCTGCCGCAGGCGCTGGAACGATATCGGGATTACATAATTTTATGTCCATTTTAAACCGAACCTGACGTTTTGCATTTTTCGAACATCATTCGGCCGCAAGAAGTGCATTAAGATCAATATCTTTTTCTTTTGCTGTAGCTGCTCCTATCCAGGGGTGCTCAGATACGTCGAAAACAACGTCGTCAGGACCTTTGAATTTTGTTTCATAAAACTGTTCTGTTGAATTTGGGTCTTGTTCAAGGATGCAAGGTGCTCCCAAATCGTCGAGCGTCTCCAACGTTTTATCGAGATCTTCGACAAGGACACCAAAATGGTGAATGCCGACGTAATCAAGCCCTTTTCCTAACTGGTCAACATTTTTAAAATTCAAAACTGCTAAATTTAGAGTGCCATCACTAAGATAAATGCCCCAAGCTAGACCATTATCCGGATCATCACGGTCACCCACACGTCCTACTTCTTTGAAATCAAAGGCTTTGCAGTAAAACGCAGCTGTAGCCTCGGGGTCTTTTGTCGCTAATGCAATGTGTCGAAGTTTGGGCATCGTTTATCTCCAAAATATTTTAATCTAGTTTTACCTCATCTTATTTTGTAGCAAAGAAAAAATAGATTGATTATTAAAGATATTTAACTCTCGATTACTTTTGTTTTCCACTAAATATCCATCCGCTTTTGGCGACAGGGTTCATATTTCTGGTTGCCAACTATAGACAGTTATAAGTAAGCAATAGATAATTGCGGCCATTTGATTTTAATGTTTTGCCAAACCTGCATGGGAATAAACTATGGTAACTAAATCCAACACGGATAAAACTAGTAGCGAAGCGTCTTGGCGTTGGGAAGATAGTAAATGGCAAAAAATCATCGATAAAGTGCGTGCGGGTAGAAGTCTCAAACCAAAACAATGGAAAAATGGGGCTCAGGTCGCTGTCGCTCTCTCTTTTGATTCAGATCATGAAACTACGACGTTGAGATGGGCCGATGATTCCCCAGGCAGGCTCTCCCAAGGACAGTATGGCGGGCGAGTGGCTATTCCAAGGATTAGAAAAGTTCTCTCCAGATACAATGTTCCAGCATCATTTTTTGTGCCAGCGGTCGTCGCAAAAATTCATCCGGAAGAACAGAGAGCTCTCGTGGATGAAGGGCACGAAATTGGTATCCATGGATGGATCCACGAGTTGAATAGTGAACTTTCATATAGTGATGAACGAGAGCTGATGCTTCGGTCGGCAGATGTGTTAGAGGCTGTCAGCGGATTTAAACCGTTGGGTATGCGAACGCCAAGTTGGGATTTTAGCCAGAACACGTTGTCAATTTGTCGTGAAATGGGTTTATTATATGACTCCTCGTTAATGGCTGACGATGAACCCTACGAACTATTAGAGGATGGTGAAACAACTGGAATCGTAGAGTTGCCAGTAGAGTGGATACGGGATGATCATCCTTATTTTAATATGGATAGATTCACATCAGTTCGTCCATATACGCCTCCGTCGTCGGTACTTGAAATTTTTAAAGCTGAATTTGATGGTGCGTATGAAGAACGTGGCCTGTTTTTACTTACTCTACACCCGCATATCTCGGGGCACCGATCAAGGATTACTATATTGGAAGAATTAATAGAGTACATAAAATCGTTTAAAGATGTATGGTTTGGGACACATGCGCAAATTGCAGCATATTGTAAAGAGCATGCCTCTGCAGAATAGAGTGATTTAATTTTAAATTTTGATTGATTACTACATCAAAACAATCTTTTGAGGATTTGAATATGGGTTATCGAGTAGGTGTTGATATAGGCGGCACCTTTACT